>JBLHOB010000006.1:0-21252 GCA_047619425.1 Myxococcota bacterium | reverse complement strand
CGGCCAAACGCGCGGTCGTCTTCGTTCACCCAGGCGGCGAAACGCGATTGTTTTTCTCCGGCCCGGCCAATCGCACACACCGACAAGTCTTTCGCTCCATACTTCTCCTCGAAATGGGTGACGGTGGCATGGACATCCTTGCCCCAAACATCGGAGGCGTCTCGGATCTCCATCTGGCCGTTTTCGATAAACAAGTAAACGGGCTTGTCCGCCTTGCCCTCGATAATCAATCCGTCGAAGCCCGCCCAGCGGAGCCTCGCGGCAGTCCAACCGCCCATGTGGCTATCGGTGACGGTGCCTGTGAGTGGCGACTTCGTCACACAGGCCCAGCGGCCACTCATGTTAATCTCAGAACCTGTCAGTGGACCGTTCAAAAAACACAGCAAATTGTCAGGTGAGAGCGCATCCACTTCGGGGCCAGCCTCGAGCACGTAGCGAACCCCCAGACCTCGGGCGCCGATGTACTTTTGTGTCCATTCGGCGGGAGTCGCTCGGAATTCCCACGATCCAAGCGAAAGGTTTACGTGGGCCATGTCCTGACCGTACGTTGAAAGCTTCACGGTAGTTCCTCCGGCGGTTTTTATGCTGTCCGTGGCTGTGTGTGCTGGTCGGCGCATACCCCGCCAGACCACACGCTCCATGCTCGTGCGTATCCCCGAGTATAGGCCCAGGTTTCCCGCTTAGGAAACCACCGGGCCGCTTCCTGCGGCGGCCATCATCGTGGTGTACGCTGGCACGATCGTAAGCTCCCATGCGAGCGGATCGGCCCTGGCCTGCTCGCTGAGAAGGAACCTCGGTGCATCAAGAAAACAAGCAAATCGTTTTAAATTTGTGGGACTGCCTCTACGCCAAGAAGTGGGAGGATCTCGAGGCGCTGCTCTCAGAGAATTGCTGGCACGAAGATGTCCCGGCCCCGGATCTCGGAGCACGAGGGGCCAAGAACATTGTCGAGCGCGTGCGGATCGGTTTCGACCTGATCGAGCGCTTCGAACACGACGTCCACCGAGTAGCGGGCGAGAAGAACACCGTATTCATCGAGCACACCGAACGCTGGTACTTCAAAGAAGGCGAGATCGTCCAGAACAATCTCGTCAGCGTCCACGAAGTGTTCGACGGCAAGGTCGGGCTGTGGCGAGACTACTGGGACATCAACACGATGATGACCCAAGCACCACAGTGGTGGATCGAAGCCGTCGCCAACGAAAGTCCGCGCAACTTTACATAGCCCGCGGCGCGGTGGACTTAGCTCGCGGTGCAGTAGTCCTCGAGCACGCCAACGGCCCCGTTGCACTCCGGGTCTGGAGTGCCGCGTTTTTCGCAGCGACTCGAACGCCAATAGATACTGGCCGCTAAATCCTTGCCGTCGGGAACTCCCTTGCACGTCAACGACAATGCCTTGGCTGCGCCGAGGCACGCCTTCGCAAAGGCATTGGCTTGCCCAAAGCACGCAGGGTCATCACACGCGACGCGCCTGTCGTAGACAGTGTCGATGCAAGCGTCCTGTCCGTTGCTCTGCCCGAAAATCTTCCCCAAAACCATGGCCTCGTCCACGCTTACCGTGCTGGCAGCAACCGCCTCTGCGCCCCGGGTATCTTCAACCCACGCCGCGGTGTGATTGCCAAAGGCAAGCCCTGCCCGCCTCAACGCCGTGACCAAGCCTCTGGCGCTCGTTTCGTAGTACCACTGCCCCGCATCGGACTCGATGAATTCAAGATAGGTTCGGTTTTGCTCGACGCTCAAGTTGCGACCGCTGAACAAGAACGAAATCACCATCTGTTCCACAAGAACCGGCGCGAGCTGACCGAGCTCTAGGTTTACCGCAGCATCGATTTCTTCTTTCGTCGGCACTGGGCCGTCGCCTGCATTGACGCTCGCGGTTCCGCCCGCGATACCGCGCATCAACTCAATCATCATTTTGAGAGACAGAGAACCTGCAGCTCGGCCCTGTTCAATTTGCTGTGCCAACGCAAGCCGATCGGGGTTCGGGGCCGACGTCCGCAGGGCATCGGTAAATCGAACCACCTCGTCCGCAACTTCGGCGTTTTGCGCGGCTTCTTCTTCTACGCGAAACGCCGCACCCAGCTCACTTTCGAACCAAGCGAGTGCAGAGGTGGAATGTTTGGCGTCGTAGTGCTCACCGATTTCGCGCGCCACAGCACCGCGCATTTCACTGGGCGAAAACACCGCCTCGAAGATTTCACGCACATGGTCGCCGCGGGCCGGCCCTATTTGTGCCGCCTGCCTTCGCATCTGCTCACTGACCAGCTTGATAAAGCTATCGATTGTGGTGTTCATGCCACTGCGATCCATCAGCTTCGCGACAGCTTTCGCGTCGCTGCTGGTAGCCAATGCGGGGCTCGCAATCGCAATCAAGAGAACGGTCAGCGCAATGAGTGCACTCGCGTAATACGTACGGTTCAACCTTCAACTCCCTGTGGAATAATCAAAATCTAAACGACGAATCGCGGACCATTCAATGGGGCCCCGACTACGCTGGCCAAATGATTGGGGCCCCGAAGTTTGGCCCCGACTGTCTCGAACTTCAATCAAAAATAGAGCGGTCAACACTGCGAAAGCTTTAGATCAACGCTTCCTCGCCTTCCAGGCGGGCGCGATGCAACAGGAGCCGGCAACTCTCACGCACCTGTACCCACTTTCGTTTTTGCAAGCCAAAACCTAGCAGTCGCGCGCAATAGCAGCGAGAATCGAAGGCTATGTCAGATTCGAACATTTTCCGCCCCGATATCCTCGCCGGGAAGGCAGCACTCGTAACGGGCGGCGGCACCGGCATTGGCAAACAGATTGCCCGAACCCTCGGAGGGCACGGGGCACGGATTTGCATTGCCAGTCGCAAGCAGGATGTACTCGAAGCTACTGCAGCCGAACTCAAAGCCGAAGGCATCGAATGCATCTTTGTTGGATGCGATGTACGGGAGCCAGCCCAGGTCGAAAACGTCATCGACGAGATTGGTGGTGCATTTGGCGGCCTCGATATCGTCGTCAACAATGCAGCGGGTAACTTTCCCGCTCCGATCTCGGGGATCTCGTACAACGGCTTCCGGTCCGTCGTCGACATCGATTTGCGCGGCACCTACAACGTCACCAAGGCGGCTTTCGAAAAGCAGTTGAAGGCGCGCGGCGGACATATCGTAAACATCTCCGCTCCCTTTCAAAATATGGGCGTCAGCCTGCAGGCTCACGTCGCCGCGGCAAAGGCGGGCGTCGACTCGCTCACCCGAACGGCGGCAGTCGAGTTTGGGCGCTACGGCGTGAGGGTCAATGCAATTGCTCCGGGCGCAACGGCGGACACGGAAGGCTTGGACCGCTTTGCCGACGTGGCGTCGAGTGGCGAGTCGGCCTGTCCGCTCGGCTATGTAGGCTCAAAGCAAGACATCGCCAACATGGTCCTCTTTCTCGTCACCGACGCATCGTCCTACGTGACAGGGCAAGTCATCGCCGTCGACGGGGGTACTTCGGTCGACCTGTTCAAGATGAAGCTACCGAGCGACGCATGACCGACTATTTCCGAGTCGAAGTTCAAGCATGAACTGGATCCTCTACGCGATCTTCGCGCTGTCCGGCGCCGTGTCTCTCGCGTTCGAAACGTTGTGGTTTCGACAAGCGGGGCTGACGTTTGGCAATAGCGTCTGGGCTTCGAGCCTTGTGCTCTCAAGTTTCATGGCGGGCATCGCCTTCGGCAATGCAATCGCGGCGCGCTACGCCGCGCGCCTAGCGCGCCCAATTCTCGGATACGCAGCGCTCGAAGCCGTGATCGCGATCTCGGGTGTGTTCCTCGTTTACACCCTACCCGCCATGGGCGACGGTATTGCCGCGGTGCTGCGCCCGTTCTTTGATCAACCTCTGATCTTGAATCCACTTCGTCTGGCTCTTGGCTTTTTGGTTCTCTTCGCTCCCGCCACGGCAATGGGCGCAACTCTGCCGTTGGTTGTGCGCGCGATGCATGCTCGCGACCCCAACTTTGGCTCGGTGCTCGGGCGCCTCTACGGGACCAACACCCTGGGCGCGATGGTCGGTGCCGTAGTTGGCGAGGCAGTCCTGATTGAGTGGCTTGGCATCCGCGGTACGTCACTGCTGGTGGGCAGCTTGGGCTTGTGTGCGGCGCTTGGCGCGGTCTACCTCGCGAAGTCACTGCCCGTGCTTTCGACCGAAGACGAGCAGCAACCGAGCTCCCCGAATGAGTCGCTCTGGTCGACTGGTGCATTACCGATCCTGCTTGCAGCCTTCATGTCCGGAGCAATTCTTCTCGCACTCGAGGTGGTGTGGTTCCGCTTCCTTCATCTGTTCGCCCACGGCGGAGGGCACGCTTTTGCACTCATGCTCGCCATGGTCCTGCTTGGAATCGGACTCGGTGGCTACGCTGGCGGCGCGTGGATACGACGCGATCCAAAGGCCTTCAGACATTCGGCCGCCCTGGCCTTCGTGTCCGGCTGTACAAGCGTTGCCGTATATGTGGGCTTCCATTGGGTGATCGCCCCCTATCGCATGCAATACGTGCGTGATGTCGAGGGGATCTTGTGGCTGACGTTCTGCCTCACGTTTTTGCCATCTCTTCTTTCCGGAGTGCTCTTCACCCTTCTCGGCGCAGCACTCGAGCGCAAGATCTCGCCCGACTCGCGCGCGACCGGGCTGCTCACACTTTTTAATACCTTTGGCGCTGGCTTGGGTTCGGTGATCGCGGGCTTCGTACTGCTGCCGTCCCTTGGCATGGAGTCATCCTTCCTATTGCTCTCGGGTCTTTATGGCCTGGTTGCGCTGCTCTTGCTTCGCACGAGTGCCGACGACGGCATTGCGCGCAAAGGCGTCCCGAAGTGGGTTGCTGGCTTTGCTTTCGTCACGGCAATCGCCCTATTCCCGACAGGGATGATGGAGAGCGACTACCTGCAGCGGCCGGTCAAGCGATTTCGCGGCACCATGGACCAAGTCGCGGAGATGCGCGAAGGCGTGCTCCAGACGGTCATCTACTTGCGCCGGGAACTCGATGGCGAGTTCCTCTACTACCGCATGATCACCGACGGCTACAGCATGTCGGGCACGGCCGAAGGCAACAGTCGCTATATGCGGTTATTTGTCTACTGGCCAATCGCCATGCACGAAGACCCGAAAAAGGCGCTGCTCATCAGCTACGGCGTCGGCGAGACTGCCAAAGCCCTGACCGAGGCACAGGCGCTTGAGCATATCGATGTCGTCGACATCTCGCCCGAGATCCTCGACAGCAGCAGCATTATCTATCCCGACGAGAGCACGCACCCTCTCTACGACCCACGTGTCACGGTGCACACCGAAGATGGCCGCTACTTCTTAAAGACAACCCAAAACCGCTACGACTTGATCACGGGTGAGCCGCCGCCTCCCAAGATTGCAGGCGTTGTCAGCCTCTACACACGAGAGTACTTCGAGCTGATCTACGATCGCTTGAACGAAGGCGGCATCAACACCTACTGGCTACCGGTACACAACCTCACCCAGGGCGATACCAACGCGATCATCCGCGCCTACTGCGATGTATTCGAAGATTGCGCTCTGTGGTCGGGCAATCATCTCGATTGGATTTTGACCGGGTCCCGCAACCTCAAGCAGCCTCCACCCCTCGCACTCTTTACGCGCCAGTGGGAAGACCCGGTTGTCGGCCAAAAGCTGCGAGACATTGGCATCGACTCTCCCGAGTTGATGGGAGCGCTCTTCATGGCCGGGCCCGCGCAACTGCGCGAGCTCACTGCCGACACGGCACCGCTGATCGACGATTATCCAAAAAGAATCGGAAACGAAATCGTCGGCGCGACAATCGCCGAGATCTACCGCCCCATGATGGACGCAACGTTGTCACGTAAGCGGTTTGAAAGCAGTGACTACATCACTGCCATGTGGCCCGCGGCCCTGCGCGAAAGCACGATCGAACACTTTGGCTACCAGAAGATCATGCTCGAGACGTCACGTGCCTTCGGCATTTCAAATCAGGTACTCGACATTCACAAGATCATCTCCAACACACCCTACGAGTACATCATCTGGCGACTACTTGACCAGGACGGCGACTCCCTTCGCGCAGTGCGAAATCTGGTTGCTGCGGGTGCTCCCGAAGGACGTTACCCGCTACGACTGGCGACCGATGCGATTGTGCAACGTGATTTCAAAGCCGCAGCCCGGCACACAAAAGTGGCTTTTGAATTAACGCCACGGGTTGACCGGCTACTCTTCCTTCACCTCTACACGTTGTGCATGGCGGGCGATATCGATGCGGCACAGCAGCTCACGAGCGGACACGGAATGCGCTTTGGGATGACTCCAGAGGGCCAGCAGCTTCGGACGTTCTTGCGCAACGAGTTCGGAATCAAGTTCTAGCGCCTCGCGCCGGCTGCTTAGCGACGACTCAATCGCCGGTGGGCTTACCAGGAGGCGTCTTGATTGGCCTCGCAATTTCGATTGGCGTAAAGCCTTCAAAGTCGGTCGGATACGCCTCGAGATCACTGCAGCTTTCGAAGTAATTACAGCGCCGGCATCGCAGCTTGCACGAATGTCCGACGAGATCGGCAGAACAGTTCGGACATGATTTGTCCATAGGCCCCTCCCCTCGTTGCTTCGCGATACTACTGGCTTGGTCGATGGCTTCAACCGCACGCTGTGCTCCGCGTCCAACCGTGGTCGCGAGGCGAAGGCGATCGATAGAGTTGCGGGTGCTAGACTCGCCAACCCTGCGCACTGCACACACTGACTTCCAACCTTGCGACGAAAGCTTTATGACCGATGAACTCGATCGAATCTCAGGCGACAAACCCTGGTACAAAGATGGGCTGCAATTCAAATGCACCCAGTGCGGACACTGCTGCCGCGGGCCGGGCAATGTATGGGTAAGCGACAACGAGATTGAGGAGCTTGCCGCTCTTGTCGAACTGAGCGACGAACAGTTTCGCGAGACCTACATCAAGCGAGCGGCCCGTCGCGGGCTCCTAATCGCCCAAAAACGCAACAAGGACTGCATCTTCTGGGACGAAACGGGAGGTTGTCAGGTCTATTCAGCGCGTCCCAAGCAGTGCCGTACCTATCCGTTCTGGAATGCCATCGTGCAAACCCAGCGCGACTGGGTATCCGAGCGCAGAGACTGTCCCGGAGTTGGTGAGGGCCCTACTCACACGCGCGAAGCCATCGAAGCCCACTTGGCTGACGACGGGATCCCGGCACACCGCAACCGAGCGCGCAAAGGCTAAGCCCGTTTCTCTGGTAACCGCACCCGAAGTTGCGTGCATGGTGTGCGCCGACCGACTTCGACGACACCGCTACACACCCGGCCGCCTACAGCGTTCCAATCTCGATATCGGCGTACTCCCAAACTTCGTCGCGCAGCGCTTCCGTGGCCTCGGCTTCTTCGGTCTTGCCTTGGGCCCGTTGACTTAGGGCCAGCCCATGCAGCGACCAACCGTTGCGCGGCGTGTGATCAAGCTGTTCGTGATACACCGCCTCGGCCTCGGCCGCGCGGCCGCTTGCAACGAGCGCTTCCCCGTAGGCTTCCCGGGTCGGGAAGTACCACGGGGGTGGCTCGGTATAGGGAAGTGCGTCTTGCATCGCGACGGCATCCTTGAGGTTCGCGACGGCGTCGTTCAGCTGCCCGTCTTTGGTGTCGATTCGGGCTTCGAGAACCTTCACACCAATTGACAACAACTGGGCCGGTGTCGAACCGGAAGAGAAGTAGAACTCCGCGAGCGCCGCCTCCCCGGCGATGTCACGCAGGGCTGTAAGTTCTGCGCGTGCCATGTGCTCATCTCCCTTCGCGGTGAACAGAAGCCCGCGAACGTAGTGCCAAACACCATTGACGTATCGCAGGTTTGCTGCGGGCCGGGGCAGCGAAGCCACTTCTCCCCAACGCGAAAAGCGCGCCAGTGCGTAGTAGTGGATGGGCACGAACTCTTCGGCAATTGGAACGGCGGCAACCATCTCTGGGGTCATGTGGGCCGACAACTTCTTTGCCGCGCCAATCGACACTTCGCTTCGGCCCTCAAACGCAGAGGACGAGTAGAGGAAGTGAACGTTGTGCGGATAGTAGAGCGCTGGATAGAACCCCTGCGCACGACACTGCGTGATGTAGGCCTCGTCTGCCGCCGCGGCTTTTTCGTTTGCAATCGAAGCATCGTGATAGCGCCCGATCCGCAGGTAGATATGCGAGGGCATATGCACGAGGTGCCCCGCGCCTGGAGACAAAGGCCCCAGTTGGTCCGCTGCAAACTCGGCGCGGTTGGGAGTGTCCGACGGTTCGATGATGTGGATGTAAAGATGCAACGCGCCTGGGTGCCGAGGGTTGCGCGCGATCACGCTCTCAAGGGCGGCGATCACTTCTTTCGCGGCGGGCTTGGCTTCGTCGGGAGTTACGTAGTAGTCCCAAGGCATGGTGTCCATCGAAGCTTCGGCAAACAATGTCTGCACGTCCAAGTTCTCGGGGAAGCGCATGGCAACATCACGCATAGCGTTGGCGTAGGCGAGATCCAGAGGCGAACGATCTACAACCGGCTCGGGTGCGTAGCGCTCTACAAGTGCTTCGATCAGTGCTCTTTCGACGGGAGAGGCGTTTGCCGCGAGACCCAGCGCACGCTGACTGGCCGCATAGGCTTGTTCAACATCCGCATCGTCCATCGGCTTGTTGATATTGGGGCCGAGTACGTATGCCTCTCCCCAAGCACAAATGCCGCACGACGGATCCTGTTGACTCGCTTCTTTGTACGAGCGCACGGCTTCGGCGTGGTTGAAGCCGTAGCCAAGCACGAGACCCTGAGAAAAGTATTTCTGGGCCAGCACCGAAGTGCTTGAAATTGGCATCGCGTAATCGCCGAGATCGTTGAACAGCGGCGCGCCGGCGCCATCGGGGATCACCCGACGCGGCAGGTGGGTATGAGCGTGATCGTCGCCCTCACCTTCTCCCTCTTCCCCTTCGGCGGCTCCGTGATGGTCACTTGCGTCGGTGCCATCGTGATGAGAGCCGTGGTCACGACCATCGACTGCGCATCCCTGAAGCGCGAGCAAAAAGGCTGTGATCAAACCGACTGAACAACGGAGAGTGCGACGCATGAGGTGACCTCGAAAGTTTGGGCGCCCCGCAACACGAACCTGCGTGGCCTTGGAATGACCCAAAGCACCATGAAGGCGATGGCGAAAATCTTAGCTCGACTTTGCCAACGGGGAAGTCACGAGCGCGAGGTACTCACCCTACGCTTGCTGTACCGTGTGTCGAAATCTATGGAGAATGCCGTGCGCTATTACGAAGACTTTGAAGTGGGCCACATCACTGACGTGGGGTCGCGGCGTGTGACGCGCGAAGAGATCGTCGAGTTTGCGACCCGCTTCGACCCGCAACCCTTTCACATCGACGATGCCGCGGCCAACGCATCGATATTCGGTGGGCTCACCGGCTCGTCGTGTCACACCTTCGCGCTCGTGAGCTTGATCCACCATCAAGGCGGAGGCGACATCGCTTTGGTGGCCAACCTCGGCTCAGAAGAACTTCGTTTTCCGAAGCCTCTGCGCCCGGACGACACACTTAGCTTGCGCAGCGAGTGCGTTGCCATGCGGCCTTCGAGCTCACGGCCCGAGATCGGGATCGTGACCACGCGCAGCCTGCTCACCAATCAACGCGACGAAACCATCATGGACATGAAAACTACGTTCATGGTCAAGAGACGCGAAGTCTAGCTGGCGTCTGGCCTGTACTCGCCGAGTTCTTCACCAGCGACACGCAAGAGGTGGCGATCTCGCAGGATCTCCGCCGCAGCCACCAGGATTTCTCGCTTGGGTAGTTTTGCGTCGATGCGCTCAATCTCGTCGAGCTCTTCTTCGGTAAAGCCAGCTTCGAGGCGCTCTTCTCGCGCCAGTTCACGGCCACCGAACGAAAAGGCCTGCTCGGTCTCTCGCTGAAAATCTTTGGCGCGTTGATAGCGCTCGGGATCGCCTTTTGTGAACTCGCGCGACCAGTCGCTACCGAAACGTACGTGTGTGAGTTCATCCGCCAAGACGAAATCGACGGCTTGGGTGATCTTCAGGTCGCCCACTTCCTTGCCGTACTCGATCAGCGAGCGAAATGCGTCACAGGCCAAACCCTCAAGGCATCGATTGACGCCGGTCACTCGCAGCACCGGATCGTCGTGACACGAAGTCTCGAACAAGAACGTGCTCTCGGGAAACTCGCCGATCTCGGTTCCCGTATGATCCATGAGCTTTTCAAAAATTTGAATGTGTCGAGCTTCGTCCCACGACTGCCGGGCCATGTTCATCTTGAACTCCCACGGTGCATCGGGGAAGTCCCAAATCGTGCGCCCTGCCGCCTCCATGGCCTGCAGCTCACCGACGAAGATGGCGTGAAGCTGAGTGCGAAGCTGCAATTTCGTGCGGCCGCCCTTTGCCTGACGCCCCCCCGACGCAACCAAGAACTGAAAGCCCGGCCCGAGTTCGTCGTAAACACTTTCGAGCGCGCTGCCCTCTACTCGCTCGCGAATCTTCGGTGCGATTTTCTCAAAAATTCGTACCACTTCGCCAACGTCGTTCGGCAGGGATCGGACCAACTGGTTGCGGTTCGTCGCGCGCTTGAAGCGGCGGTCCCGGGCAAGATCATCGTGACTCATGAAGCGATCCATTGAGATTCCCTTTTTCGCGAGTGCCGGAGGCTGAACTGCAAGTGTAGAAGCCCAATCTCGAAGCGCCAATCGATGGATGAGAAATCCTTCCAAGTGTTGCATGTTCGTTACTCAAGCCCGCCGCTGCCCGGTTCGTGAAGACAGTCGCCGGGACTTCCTGCAGGCCCGCGAAAGGAGATCCGCAATGAGTCGAGCAAACCCCGTCGCCTTTGTAACAGGAGCCAGCCGCGGCATCGGCAAGGCCGGTGCCCTAGCACTGGCCGACGCGGGCTATGACGTTGTGATCGGCGCCCGTACCGTCGACCCGAGTGACGAGTTCGACTACGGGGCAACCGTTGCCGACGCTGGAAAGCCGCGCTCGATGCCCGGCAGTCTCAATGAAACGGCCGAGGCGATTCGCGCCAAAGGTCGAATGGCCCTGCCAATTCGACTTGACTTAATGGATCGCCACAGCCTCGCCGAGGCCGTAAAGGAAACCATCGCGACCTGGGGCCAGATCGACGTCCTCTACAACAATGGCATCTATCAGGGTGCCGGTGTCATGGATGCGTTTCTCGACCTGCCCCAAGACAAACTCGAGAATGTTTTTGAAGGCAACTTTCTCGCACAGTTCTATTTGACGCGTCTCGTGCTCGATCACATGCTCGAACGCGGCGAAGGCACGATCGTCAATATGACTTCGACTGCCGCGATAAGCGACCCTGAGAAACCGACGGGACAAGGTGGCTGGGGTTTCGCGTACGGCGCATCGAAGGGCGCATTGCATCGTATGGCGGGCATGCTCCACGTCGAACTCAATCACCGCGGCATTCGCGCCTACAACATCGACCCGGGACACGTCCCCACCGAAGCCATCCGCGAAATTCTAGGAGCGGACAGCGCAGTGTTTCAAATGCAACTCGAACACGGAACGCCGGTCGAAGTGCCCGCGGCCATGTTGGTCTTCTTGCTCACTACCGAAGAGGGACGCGCGCGAAGCGGTGAAACGTTTCTCGCGCCGGAGTTTTGCGCCAAGCGCAAACTCGTACCGGGATGGCCGCGCGAATAGAAATGCCTAGAAGAGAATGCCCAGGCTGACTCCAAACAGCACAGGGAGATCGCCTTGTAACGGTTCGGTCAGTATCACGATGCGCGAACGCAGGTCGAGATTGATGTCTGCATGGCGCAGCAACAAGATTCCGGTGTTCGCCCCGACGGCAAACGCACCGCGGTCAGGATTGTGTCCGGGCGGATCGGCGAGCACGTAGCCGTAGCCAACTTCGACACCACTGTAGATGCCGAAGCGACGTGAGTCGAACCAGACATAGCGCGCGCCAATCGTAGTCGTAAACGCAAACGTATCGACGTCGTCGTTGCCGAAGTAAAAGTCCGTGCGCAAGTCGATGAAGACATCGCGAATGTCCCAGACAACCGCTCCGTTAATTCCGTACATGGTGCCGTGATCGTTGAGTGAATCCGAAATCGGCCAGCCAATGCCAAAGCCAAGTTCGCCCCTGAGCCTCGACTCGACAACGGCTTCGGGCTCTTGCTCGTCCTCGAAAACTGCCCCGCGTTCGGCCGAGCTAAAAACGTCGATGTTCTCGATCAACGCCGCCACAAGACGCATGGTCGCAACGTCGACCTCGTCGAAGTCGGCGACCTTGTGCTTGCGGCTGCGCTGCTCACCGGTCCCAAGGCGCGCCGACAGGATAAGGATGTAGTTCTCGCCGAGACGCGTGATGCTGGCTTCAATCTCCATGTCTTCGGCTTCCGGGTCGTCGTCGTCGAGCAGACGCACACCGGGATGTTCGATCAAGTCGCTGATCAACAGTGTCCGCACAATGTCCACTTCGGCGCTGGCGACTTCGCGCCCTTCGACACGCGTGAGTCTCGCGGTGCCGGGAGCGGCCGCGCTTGTCGACGCCGCAATGAGAAGCAGCGCTGCGATGCCGAATGCATACAACGATTGATGGACGCCAGCGGGGCGCGTTCTCTTGCCATTTCGTGCCGGAACTTCAAACATTCAACTTCCTTCACTTTGCGTAAGCCAAAGAGGATGCCCCTCCCCCAGAACGGGTAAAGACACTGGGGGAAGAAAATCGGCCCGAAACTTCTAGTCGCGCAGATTGGCTTTCCCCCTCGGCTTCTCCCGCAGAAGACGCAAACCAAACCGAAGCAAAACGGGCTATCAATCCGCCATGACTTTCGTTGCAACCGAGCACGACCCGATCCCCGATGGCGCCGAACTACAGTGGCTAACCGCCCAAGATGGAACCCGATTTCGAGTTGCCCGCTTCGGCTCGACCTCGGCACCGAAGGGAACCGTGGTCATCTTGAACGGACGCACGGAATTCATCGAAAAGTATTTCGAGGTCACAAACGAACTCATCGCCCGAGGCTACGCCGTCGCGACGCTCGACTGGCGGGGCCAGGGAATGTCGGATCGAGCGCTCGACGATCGTCACAAAGGCCACGTTGAAAATTTCGATCTCTTTGTCTCGGACCTACATCAAGCCATTGTCGATTTTGTGAAGCCAGGCTGCCCCGCCCCGTACCGCATGTTGTGTCACTCAATGGGCGGCAACATCGGCCTACGGTATTTGGGCGCACACTCCGAGACCTTCGAGTCTGCGGTGTTCTCGGCACCCATGTGGGGAATCGGAAAGAACCCACGCACCCCCGGATGGATGCGTGTCTTCGGTCGCCTCACAAATGCCTTCGGTATTTCCGACTGGTACATCCCCGGCGGCCACGGCTACCGGGACGAAGATCGCGAATTCACGAACAACAACTTGACCCACGACAAGACGCGATTCGCTCATTTCGTCGCCCAGGTCGACAAAGAGCCCGCGCTTGAGCTGGGAGCCCCGACACTGGGCTGGGTGCGCCAGGCCATCAAGTCGATGGATATCCTGCACGCACCGGGCTTCGCCGAGAAGATCTCGATCCCCATCACCGTCTGCAGCGCGGGTGATGATGCCCTGGTCTCAAATGCGTCCCACAAGCTGATCGTGGACCGGCTTCCGAACGGCCAACAAATCGAGATCAAAGGCGCCAAGCACGAACTCATGGTCGAAATCGAAACCCACCGCAAGCAATTCTTCGACGCGTTTCATTCACGCTAGACCCTGACGAGTCCCGGGCCAGTTGCGGCCAGGCGGGCAATCGAATCGCGCTTGGTTTTTGGCAGCCTGAGTGTCACAATGATCGAATGAGCAAACAATTTGAAGACCAGGGTGGAATGGCGTCCATGAACCCGCCCGCGATCGGGCGCTTCCTCACCTCACTGATGATGCGGCGCATGACGTCGTCGAGTCGACTCCTCAAGAAGCGCGAGCAAATCGAACGCAAACGCCGCAAGTCGGGGCTTCGCCACAAGGTCGAATACTTCCATCAAGTTGACGACGGCTACAGCCACCTCGCCGCTCAACTCCTGCAGCGACTGCACGAGCGTTATGACATCGATCTCGTCTGTCACCTGTCGACGGTGCGCGGCGAAGGCAACCTTCCGGAACCCGAACTTCTCGTTGACCTTTCGAGGCACGACGCCCAAAGCGTTGCGCCCTACTACGGCCTGACGTTCCCCGAAAACACCGGCGCACCGGAGCCCCAGCACGTCGAGACCGGTTCGCGAATCCTGGCCGCAGCAGCACCGCAGCAGTTTGCGCAAGTCGCGGTCGCGGTCGGCGACGCCGTCTTCGCAGGCGACCTCGCAGCCCTTGAGGCCCTCGGCGAACGCCACGGAATGCTCTCCCTCGAAGAGACCAAGGCGAAAATCGCGCAGGGCAACGCCCGGCGTGACGCCCTAAAGCACTACTCGACTGCGATGTTCTACTGCGGCGACGAATGGTATTGGGGTGCCGACCGCATCTATCACCTCGAGAAGCGACTCATCGAGCAAGGCGCTTGTCGCGACAACGAAGCAGCGCTCATCTGCCCAAGACCGCCCATTGAAGCCGGGCCGTTGAAAGACAACGGTACCTTGACCCTTGAGTTTTACCCTTCCCTTCGCAGCCCCTACACATCATTCATTTTTGATGAGACCGTTAGGTTTGCGGAGAGCGTCGGCGTCAAATTGGCGATGCGCCCAGTGCTGCCAATGGTGATGCGCGGCGTTTCCCTCACCATGCAAAAAGGCATTTACATCACCATGGACTCAGGTCGGGAAGCGCACGCCCTCGGCATCGAATGGGGCAAGGCCTACGACCCCATCGGCGACCCGGTTCGCAACGGCTACTCGCTCTATCCCTGGGCCCGAGAGCAAGGCAAGGGCAACCAGTTGCTCTCCGCTTTCTTACATGCCGCATTCTTCGATGGAGTGAACACCGACAACGACAAGGGCATGAAGACCGTCGTCGAGAATGCGGGGCTTTCGTGGGCAGAAGCCCAGAAGATCATGGGCAACCAGGACTGGGAAGAGGAAATCGAAGCCAACCGGCTGGCGATGTACGACGTTGGCTTATGGGGCGTACCCAGCTATCGCCTGCTGGATGCGCAAGGCAATACAGTCCTCGCACTGTGGGGCCAAGACCGGCTGTGGCTGTTCGCCAAGGAAATTCAGCGCCTGCTACGGAAAGACCAGTAAACCAACCCCCTTCGGAAAACATGCGGCGCAGGACAGCTAGACCCTGCCAACGACCAACCAAAGTGGGTCGCCCACGGCGGGCGAACGATCCAGTGTGCGGATCTCGCTGAAGCCTTCGCAGTCGGCGTGATAGCGCCGCACCAATTCGCAGC
Source organism: Myxococcota bacterium (assembly GCA_047619425.1). Classification (GTDB taxonomy): domain Bacteria; phylum Myxococcota_A; class UBA9160; order UBA9160; family UBA4427; genus DUBZ01. The sequence goes on along the minus strand of JBLHOB010000006.1, from coordinate 5,905 downwards.
GCTCGGCTGCCGGTGCGCCGTGGAAGAAGCGAATCGCCTTGGTTGGAAAACAGCGGTGGGACATCGCGACAACGCTCATCCCCTGTGGCCGCAGCACCCGTGCAATCTCGGCGAACACTTCAAACGGACGCTTCAAATACTGCACCGATACCGCGTTGAAGACGAAATCAAACGAAGCATCTGGGTAAGGAAGCACCGGGTCGGCATTGAGATCGTGCACCAGCCAATCGTCGGCTCGCGGATTCGCCCCCAACTCCTCGGCATTCATGCCAAGGGCACTTACGCCAGCAAGCGCCGGAGTGTCGGGCAGGTGTGACACCCAGCTCGACATCAAGTCGAGCACACGAGCGTCGGGAAATAGAACCTCGGCGTAGAACGCCCGCAGCTGGTTGATCGTCGCCTCGTCGATATGCACCACCATGCGCGGCGCTTGATAAAAGAGCGCATCGGGGCTCTCGTCCTGTCGGTCGAAAGTGGCTTCGGGGATCCGAGGCGGGTTCGTCACGCCGCGGGGCGAAGCTTGTAACGAATCGGCAATGCTTTGTGTCCGACAACAAAACTCGAGTCAATATGGGTCGGGTCGCCCGCTAGCTCCATCGACTCGACACGATTCGCCAACTCAAGGAAGAGCGCCCGGGCACTCAAGCGCGCAACGTGGGCGCCAAGACAAAAGTGCTCTCCCGTGCCGAAGCCAAGGTGGCGGTTGGGATGTCGAGTAATGTCAAATTTGAAGGGGTCCTCAAAGACCCTCTCGTCTCGATTGGCCGAACCGTAAAAGAGCACGAGATGATCGTCCTTCGGGATCTTCACGCCGTGCAGCTCCGTGTCTGCAAGTGCCGTGCGACGCATGTAATTTACTGGAGACGTCCAGCGCACAATTTCCTCGACGGCCTTCTGAGTGAGATCGGGATTGTCACAGAGAAGCTTCAGCTGATCGGGATTTTCGAGGAACGCCGACATGCCACCGGAGATCGCGTTGCGGGTCGTGTCGTGGCCAGCCGTAAAAACGATCAGGTAATAGCCGAAGGTCTCAATTGGCCCCATCGCAGTACCGTCTTTCATCTTCGCATTGGCGAGCAAGCTTGCAAGATCGTCGCGCGGGTTGGCGCGACGATTCTCGATAATGGTGTTGAACAGATTGTAGAACTCGATGCCCAACTCCATCGTCGCCTTCGCTCGATCTTCACCGGGACGCTGCAGGTCGGGGTCATCAAAAGCAAAGAGCTGCTGGGTCAATTCGAGCACCCGCTCTTCGTCCTCTCGCTCGATGCCAAGCAACGTTGCCAGCACGCGAAGCGGGTGACGCTGAGCAATGACTTCGACGAAGTCGCATTCGCCCTCGTCGCCCAACTTATCGACCTGCTCACGCGCGCAATCGGTCACGATCTGGTCGAGGCCTTGAATGCTGCGCGGTGTAAAGAAGCCGCTGGCGACTTTGCGAAACTCGCGGTGCTCGGGCGGATCCATCTCGATAATGGTGCGCATGTTGGCGAAACCACCACCGTCCCCCTGCAACTGCTGCCGCATCAGCTGGGCGTCGTCGAGAATAATCGGGCCCTGCAAGTTACTGAACAACTCGGGCTTGCCTGAAATTTCCATGATGTCGGCGTGACGTGTGATAGCCCAGAATTTTTCGTAGCCCTCGACATCGCAGCGATAGACTGGCGCGTGTTCCCGAAGTTGTGTCCACGTATCGTGGGGCTGCGCTTTCACGCCGTAGTTCTTGGGAACAATCAGATCTTCGGGATCAATATCGAGGGCCATGGTTGGTTGTTCCTTTTGAAGTTTACAGCGGGCGCGTTACGACTTCGGTTCGTCTACCGATGCACTAACGGCGAGGCTCGGAGTCTACCTCTCGCCACGGCGTCTCGGCACAGTGGAGTCCCGCCTTCTCGGAAACGCGAGCTTCTCGCAGGCACCTCAATTTCAAGCGGTATGCCCTACTGAGCGCGATGACAGTGACTGCTGATAGACCGAAGCGCGAAAGTTTTGGCTACCCTCGCAACATGCCTGAAGACATTCGAATTCTCGATCTCGCGAACCCCGATTTCCCGCAGACCTTTGTCGAGCAAAGCCAGCTCGCCGCACCAATGGCCGGCGCAGTACACCTCGAAGTCGATGCCATCGCGGCACAGGCGAGCGCCGACACTGGCCTAACTGACTTCGGCGAACCGGGTTGGGAGGAACGACTCGGTGTCATCCTCGGCGACCTGCGTGAGTCCTTCGAACTCTCGCCGATTGGCAAGCTCAGCGCGTACGCGCAATTCACAAGCTTCCTCAAGAACCGTCTATTGCTTGAAGACCTGTGGAAGCGTCACCCCGAGATCGACGACGTCGAACAGAAGCCGCCAATCATCATTGCGGGCCTACCACGCAGCGGCACCACACATTTGCACAGCCTGATCGGTTGCGACCCCAAGATCCGCGACCTGCCCTGGTGGGAGGCGCTCGAACCGGTGCTTGCCGACAGCGAAAAGCCTGCACCGGGCCAACCCGACCCTCGGCTTGAGCGCGCGGCCGCCGGCATCGCGTTTCGCGACAGCGCCATGCCGCACTTCAATGCCATGCATGAGATGACCGTCGACCACACCCACGAAGAGATTCACCTGCTCGCGATCGATCTTTCGACAATGTTCATGGAGAACATGGGGTCCGCGGTCAACCCGCGCTATCGCGACTACTACATGCAACAGGATCAAGCGCCTCACTACCGCTACCTTCAGAAGATCCTCCGCACGTTGCAGTGGCTGCGGGGCGGAGATCGATGGGTGCTCAAGAGCCCCCAACACCTCGAGCAGCTGAGCGTCATCGCGGAGGTCTTTCCGGACGCAACGGTTGCCATCAACCATCGAGACCCCGTTTCAACCGTGGCCTCGTTTTCGACAATGATCACTTACTCAACGCGCCTATCCGTTGCAAAGCCCGATCCAAAGGCAATCGGGCACTATTGGGCCGACCGCCTCGAGCGCATGTTGCAACGATGTGTTGAGCAGCGCGACTCACTCGCCGAGGAGAGGTCAATCGATGTCCTGTTCCACGAATACATGGGCAACGAACTCGGGACGATTGAATCCATCTACAAGATGGCCAATGTCGACTTCGACGAAGAGTCTGCCCAGGCGATTGCCACGTACCAGGACGAGCATCCGCGCGGGCGCTTCGGACGCGTGCGCTACGACCTCGCCGATTTTGAATTGGACAAAGACGAACTGCGCGAACGCTTCCGCTTTTACACCGATCGTTTTCCGGTACGCCTCGAGAGTTGACGAAAACTCCCGAGTGCTTCGGACACGTAAACGTGTGCGTTCTAGAGGTGCACTGCTTACGCTCCGTACGCGAACCCCACAATCCAGCGAACTGAAGAGGCCCCCATGTCTGCCCCCCAGACCGAGAGTCGAAAGAAGCTCCACGAACTGCTCGACTTGATCCGCGAAGTCGACGAACGTCGCTACGGTGACGAGTGGGGCATCAACAGCACCGGCGACATCGCCGATGGTCACCGCAACCTCCTGCACATTTTGGAGGGCGGCCTCTTTTCGCATTTCGATTCCGACCCCGAGCGACCGGTGTTCCGTCGCATCGTTTCGCCAACGCGAAAGTTTCGTGGCGACAACGGCGACGCGATCTACTTCGACGCTTCAATTCGCCCCGATCGCGAGTACGTCGTGCGCGGCAATATGGCAGGCGCTGTCTATGTATCGCTAACGATCGAAGAAGGTCCGGGCGAAGGCGCCTATGCGACGGGTACCGCGGCCGGGCTACACGACGGAGAGTTTGACGTCGACGCCGACGGCAATTTTGAGATCACACTTTCCGCCACGCCGCGCGATCGCAACTGGCTGAAACTCACCGACACTGCGAGCCGAGTGACAACGCGGCACTACTTCGAAGATGAAGTTTGCGCGGCCGCCGATCCGTCCCGCCACATCCCGATCACCATCACTCCGGTCATCAACCCGGGACGCCCCGCGCCCTACTCCCCCGAAGAACAAGATCGTCACGTCGCGGCGGGCATCGGCCGGGTGATCAACTTCGTGCGCGGCGACACGATCGACCAACCGCAGCGCAAACCGGAAGAGCAACCCAGTTGGGTGTCCACGGTTCCGAATGTTTTTAATAAGCCCGAGAAGCCCGGCGACATGGCGTTTTCGGCCATGGACATCGCGTACACGATGGCCCCCTATCTGTTGGCGCCCGATCAGGCGCTTGTGCTCACCGGACGCTTCCCGGAGTGCAAGTTCGCCAACGTCTGTCTGTGGAATCGCTACATCCAAAGCTATGACTACAACAATCGCAACATTTCGCTGAACCGAAAGCAAACTCGGCTCGAAGCGGACGGCAGCTATCGAATCGTAATCGCCCACGAAGACCCCGGCGTCCCCAATTGGATCGACACCGAGGGCCGCCCCTTCGGCATGGTCTACTGGCGCTTCCTAATGCCAAAGGGCGAAGTCGAGACACCACAATCGGAAGTCGTGCCTTTCGAATCCTTCACAAAATAGCTCGCACAACACCGCGCTGGGCCGAGTACGATTCAACATCGTCGGTCTCAACCACGATCAAGTGCTATCTCTTCGTTTCGGCACGTGCGGCCATTTGAGCCCCTCGAGCCGATCTCAAAACCCAGCCGTAAGGCAATGACAGCAGTCCCTCAAAACCGCTCCGAAAAAGGAATGCCCCGTGAAAGCAGTCGTATGCAAACAGTTCGGTCCCCCGGAAAACCTCGTCGTCGAAGAACTCGACGACCCCAAGGCAGGTGATGGACAGCTCGTCATCGACGTGCGCGCGGCAGCGGTGACCTTCCCCGACGCCCTCATGCTCGAAGACAAGTATCAGTTCAAGGCCGCCCCTCCTTACATCCCGGGCGGCGAGGTGGCTGGCGTGGTCAGCGAAGTTGGCGCGGGGGTCAGCGACTTCGCAGTCGGTGATCGCGTGACCGGCAGTGGTGGCCTTGTCGGTGGTTTTGCCGAGCGCGTTGCCGTTACCGCAGCCTCTTCGCGCAAGCTCCCCGACGACGCGGGCTTCGGCGAATCAACCGGCCTGCTCTACGCCTATGGCACGGGCTACTACGGTTTGAAGTATCGCGGCGATCTCAAAAAGGGTGAAACGCTCCTCGTACTCGGCGCCGGTGGTAGCGTGGGCATGGCCGCAGTCGAACTTGGCAAGTTGATGGGCGCTCGGGTCATTGCAGCTGCGTCGCGCACAGACAAGCTCGACCTCTGCAAAGAGCGCGGCGCGGACGAAGTCATCAACTACGAAACCGAAAACCTTAAAGAGCGCGCCAAGGAGCTCACCGGTGGCAAGGGTGTGGATGTCATCTTCGATGCCGTCGGCGGCGACTACGCTGAGAGCGCGTTGCGCGCCATCGCATGGGGCGGACGTTTTCTCGTGATCGGCTTTACCGCGGGCATTCCCGCCGTGCCCTTCAACCTTGCATTGCTAAAGAGCTGCCAGATTATCGGCGTCTTTCTCGGCGCAATGGTCGGACGCGAACCCGAAACCCGCGATGAGATCGAGCGTGACTTGCTCGGCTTCATGGCTTCGGGCCAACTGCGCCCGCACATCTCCGGGCGTTACTCCCTGGAAGACGCCGGCAGCGCATTGCGCGATATGTTGGATCGCAAGCTCGTCGGCAAAGTTGTCATCGAGCCCTGAGCCGCGAGTCGCACATGTGGCTTTGTCAGACGTTCGATCGGAACGAGTGCCTGACGGTCTGACCGATGACGGCGCACGACTGCCGCGAGCCCTTGAGTCGACCGCATCGGAACCCGCCGAAAACACCAATCAACAAAGGCTTCCAACAAATGCCCCAAACTACTGACCCTACACAGCAATTCCGACTAGATGGAAAAGTCGCCCTCGTGACCGGGGGCAGCCGGGGCCTCGGCAAGGAGATGATCCTCGC
>JBLHOB010000005.1:0-22974 GCA_047619425.1 Myxococcota bacterium | reverse complement strand
CCGGAGCCGGAGCCGGAGCCTCCGCCGCGTGACCTGCGACCGCGACTTCGTCGTCGCGATGAAGTCGATCCACCGCCCCCACCGTTGTTGTTATTCGAACCGTTGTTCGAGTTGGACGTATCGGGCTCGCTGACTCGCTCTGTGGTCACAGAATCATCTCTTTTCTAGTTGGCGTAAGAAGGCTCGCCGTGGTGTTGGGTGCGATGGTTTTCTGGCGTCGAAATTGCCGGATCGGTTTTCTGGATTTCGCTTTGAACTTGGTGCGGACGTTGCGGGTGTTGGATTGAAACCGCGGCTTGGGAAAATTTTCGAACGCGGTTGAAACGAAGTTGGCGCGGGTGGCGCCGGGAAGGTTGGGATCGCTCCGCGGGGGTCGGTAAAAGACACAGCCCCATGAAGTGTCGGGGCCTCGGGTGCGGTGATGAATACTTCTCTAGGTAGTTCGGGCCGTAGCACCCGAAAGTTGAACATGAATTTTGGGAAGTAACTTGTCTTGTGTGAGAGGGCTACCAGTTCGCTAGGAGATCTGTTTTTTCCGCTTCGTCTTCGATCGCGTTGTCGTCTCGCAGATCTCGAACCGTTGGGCCGGGATGAATACTAGACCGGAATTTGTTTGAATTGAAGGGTTTGCCTGGCCGATTTGCTGACGGCGCTATTCGGCTCGGCCATTCAGGCGAGGGATTCTCGCTTTCAGTTTGGATTCATCAAGGGTTGTAGCGAGTTTCGCGGGTCGCCCTGGCTGTGCTCGGGTGTGGTGTCTGCGCGCAAGTAAACTCGCTTGAGCAGTGCTGCGACGGTTTGTGCGTCGATTGCTGCGATCGAGAGCACGCGATTCGAGGAGTCGTCAATCACTCCTTTTCAACAGTAGGCCGTAAGGAAATGAACGCAAACGCCGGGTACTCGGCGCCCCGAGCACCCTTGTGCCGATCAGCGCCTGATGAGATAGCCAAAACAAGCCCGAGATCCGTTGAAAAACCCTTGTTTTCTAAGAGGTTGCGATGAAGTGCTCCATCCGCCCCGCCGCAGCGCCCTCGCGACGGTACGAGTGAAACCGCGCTGTATCGCAGGACGTACAGCCGCCTGCCAGCACCGCTCGCTGCTCGGCAATGACGCCGCTGCCTTCAAGCTCGAGGAGACACAGGCTCACAAGCGAAAGATGCGCGTGCCCCGGGCTAGTCGGCCTACACGCAGCCTCGACCGCAGCCGCACCGAAGCGCTCCCTCATTGCGTCAATTACGGGCTCGTCGACCTCGTAACAACACGCACCAATGTGGGGCCCCACCACCGCAAAAATCGACTCTTTGGTTTGTGAAGCTGCCCTCAAAGCGCTGATCCCCTCGGCGACAACGCCGCTGGCAAGCCCGCGCCATCCAGCGTGAATGGCAGCTACACCTCTTCCCGATTCCGTTGCGGCCAAAATCGGTACGCAGTCCGCCGTGATGACCGCGATCGTTTTCCCGGGCACAGCACACACGATTGCATCGGCATTGGTCCCGACTTCGCGCGTGTTCGCCGTCACGGTAAACACTTCTCGGCCGTGGACTTGGTGTGGACGCAGGGTTTGCGGCGGCGCAACACTGGTGCGGGTTCCGAAGCCGTGCTCGACACTCAGCTGTGATAGCAACGGGTGCACGAGCCCTGCCGCCGGCAACGTCAAGGCGCGCGCCCCGAGCCAAATTCGGCCAGCGCCTGCTCGAAGGTCAGCAGGTCTTCGGGGAAGGGCGTCGAAAAGTCGAGCCTCTCACCCGTGACGGGGTGCGTAAATGCCAGGCGCATCGCGTGGAGCGCAGGGCGCGCGAGGTCAATGCGAAAGCCGCGCGCCTTCTTGTCCTTCAAGCGACCGTAAACGGGATCGCCCGCAACGGGCATACCTCGCGAAGAGAGATGAACCCGGATCTGGTGGGTGCGACCGCTTTCAGGGCGGATTTCAAGCAGGCTGATCCCCGCATCGGGATAGCGCGCAAGCACGCGCCACTTCGTGAGCGCATCGCGCCCCGACTCAGTGCGAAGCGACATCTTCTTGCGATCTTGTGGATGCCGTCCGATCGGCGCATCGACAACGCCCATGTCGGCTCCGGGCAGCGAACGCACGAACGTGCGATAGAGGCGATCGATCGTATGGTCGTGAAACTGCTCGGCCAGATGTGCGTGAGCGACGTCGGTTTTTGCAACCACCATCACCCCGGACGTGCCGCGGTCTAGGCGATGCACGATGCCGGGCCGCATTTCGCCACCCGCCGGCGCCAGACTCCCACACGCATGGAGCAGCGCATTGACGAGCGTGCCCCGCATGTGGCCGGGTGCGGGATGTACAACCATGCCCGCCACTTTATCGACGACCACAATGTCAGTGTCTTCGTGAAGCACGACAAGCGGGATCTCTTCGGCCACCATTTCAAAGGTTTGCACTTCGGGAACCCGCGCCGTTACGACGTCCCCCACCGCGACTTTGCGGCTCGGTCGCACCTTGGTGTCATTGAGGAGCGCATCCCCCCTCTCGACCCATCGACGTACCTGCGCGCGAGCAAAGTCCGCACGCTCAGCGATAAAAGCATCGAGTCGTTGGCCGTCGTTTTCGATTTCGACGACGAATCGAAGCAGGCCCTCTACCGCGCCTACTCCAGCGGGGTCTACTAAATCGGAATCTTCTGAATCGGGGGTGTCGCTCATCGCCACGCCTTTCGTTGCGCTTTCTTTAATGCAACCTGGCACGCGCTGCCCGCTTAGTGCCCGGCCGCGCCAGCAAAGGCGTTAGTGCGATGCCAATCTTTTCTGTCGTCCGATCGGGGTGCGTGCGGCTTCGACCCGCGCCATATAGCTCGCAACAACGTGACGCGTATCGAGACCAATTGCTCGAGCGTACGCAGTAACGAACCCCCGCACGTAGACAAGCGCCGGAAGTTCTTCAAAGGCTTCCGCCTCGAGGCACTTGAGAAAGCGAACACTTACCTTTGTGACATCGGAGATCTGATCGAGTTCGACACCCCGCCGCATGCGAGCGCGTCGCAGCGCGGCACCGTCGAAGTCTTGTTGGCCTTCGTCGATATCGGCGTCGATGTCTTCAATGACTTCAATCGCCGACGACAACTCCGCCGCGTGGGGACGAGTCTCCGGCTCGAACTCACCACCGACAATTGCCGACGAGGTTGAAAAGTCGCTCGCAAGTGTCGTTTGCTGCGGCGCCGAGCGGTGGGCCGAAATGCCCTCTTCGGCGTCGTAGCGCTCGCGCACTTCGGGGTCGGCGAGTACGCGGTAAGCCTCATCGATGCGGCCGCGAATCACTTCGGCGTCATTGCTGCTAAAGAGCGAGTACAACGCCATCGAGCCATCGGAGTACGCGGCACGGGTCAAGCGGTATGCGCGCTCAATGTCTTCGTAACCGGCGCCAGGTGGGATCTCTAAAATTTCGTAATGGTCTTGTTCGTCGATCGGCTTCATGTCTAAGAATTTCCCGTAGCGGGGGCATTGGGCTGGTAGGGCAGGGGCTGCTTGCGCTGGGAGTCATTCGTCGTGCCTTGCACCGCGCGATCCGCGCCCTTTTCGGCGCCTCGCGCCAAAGCGAGCTTGCGCGCGATGCGCTGCAGATAAATCGAAGCGTCTGACTTGGGGCGGAACTCGACCAGGGGCTTGCGCGCCGCGATCGAAAGCCGCACGTCGTCGTCTTGGTTTACGTATCCGAGGTATTCCGCCTCGATGCCGAAGTACTTTCGGCTCACGCTGCAAACCGCAAAGCCTAGCTTGATGTCTTCTGCGGTTCGCACATTGTTGATCACCACACGTGGCCGAAACTCGCGCATGGTTTGTACGAAGCGCGCGCCGTCAGCGCTGTCGACGGACTCGATCTCTTTGAGTAGATCCAGAGGTGTGCGCAAGCCGCGCTCGTTGCGCTGGTCCATCGCGGTGGTGACGAGTTTGCGAACTCCGTGGCCCACCATGGCCAAGCGCATGCGTCGATAAAACGCGGCGCGCAAAAAAGTGTATGCGTTTTCGACACTCGTGGGCTCGGGCGACATCACGACCAGGCCTTCGTCTGCAACGAGGAAGTAGTCGAGAACTGCGGAGTGCACGCCAGCACCGAGGTCGAGAATCACGAAGTCCGCGTGCAGGCGTCGCAGCGCGCGCATCAAGCGAACCCGTCGCAAATGCGTCGGCTGTGCTTCGCCGAGGTTGGCGTGGGTGCCCGCGATGATTTGCAGGTTTTCAATCGGGGTGTCGATCAACAACTTGCCGAGATCGTCGACACGCTGCGCCACGAAATCCGCAAGGCTTGAAACCGGCGCAGGCGCTCCAACACAGGTGTGAAGATTTGCGCCTTCGAGATCGGCGTCTACCGCAATGACGCGATGGCCAGCTCGCGCGAGAGACGTCGCGAGATTGGCAGCCATGAAGGACTTCCCGACACCGCCCTTGCCGCCGCCAATCGAAATTACCCGTGCACCGGGCCCGTTTATGGAACCCGACAGGCTTTCGCCCGAATCACTGATGCCGTTCATACGCGCACCAGTCTTACTTGCAAACCTCTCACGGCGCGGTTCCCCCAAACCCAAAAACGTACTTGCCGAACGCAGCTTATGACGCCGACGGCGAAAATTCGAGCGCTTTATCGAGCGCTTTGTCGAAGTCACCCAAGAAGGGCCTCCACTCTAGATAGCGCACGCCGTGCGGCATTACGCTCATCAGTGGTGACCAGCGCGGCCGTCGCGGTGTGCTTTGCAGTTTAACACCTGCTTGCTCGGGCGTGCGGCCACCTTTTCGGCGATTGCATGGGATGCAACAACAAACGACGTTCTCCCATGTTGTCTTGCCACCCTGCGATCGCGGGATGATGTGATCGAGGTTCAACATCGCGCGGTGCGGCTTGATCTTGCAGTACTGGCACATGTAGTCGTCGCGAGAAAGAACATTGGCGCGACTGAAGCGAACTTGTTTGCGCGGCACGCGATCGTAGTAGCGGAGTAAGATGACGCGCGGGATCGGAATCGGCCCGTGCAGCGTCTTTATATTGTCGTCCATCGAGCCGTGCTCGAAGCCCCGGGCGCACCAGCTGTCGAAGTCAAAGGTCTCGTAATTGCCGTTGACCGCGCTTGCACCACCCTGGTAGATCAAAGAGAAGGCTCTGCGCACCGACGTCACGTGAATCGGGAGAAACGACCGATTGAGGACCAATACGCTCGAATTCAACATAGAAAGCGCTCAAAACGTACCCGACCAAAAGCAAGCGATCAACGCAGAGCAAACTCAAGAGCTGCGATCACAAGTGCTAGGTCATCTTCTCGTAGTGTTCGCAGGTCGATGCAGAGCGCACCGTCGCGCACGCGACCCAGTACGGGTGTGGGCGCTTCGCGAAGCGCGCGCGCGACCCCATCAATCGAACGACCGCCAGCTGTGCTGCGAACCGCAACCACCCACGTCTCAAGCTCGAGACCGGGCAGCGAGCCACCTCCAACGGGAACGCAATCAGCTTCAACCGACAATGCGAACCCGTTCTCTTCAAGGGGCACAAGCTTCTCGTGCAGACGCCTCGCGCGGGCCTCGAGATTGGCAGCGTCATCGAGCAACATTTCAAGAACCGGGATCTCGCGCTCCCCGTTGCCGTCCAGCATGGCGTTGAGCGTCCAATCGAGGGCCGCAATCGTCATCTTGTCGATTCGCAACGCGCGCGCGAGCGGGTTCTTACGGGCGGCTTCGATGGCGACCGTGCTGCCGAGTAAGATCCCCGCCTGCGGCCCCCCGATCAACTTGTCGCCGGAGAAGCAAACAAGGTCAACACCCAGCGCCAGTCGCCCCGGTGCATACGAGTCGCGCGGTAAGCCCTTCGCGGTCAGGTCCAACAGCGTGCCCGCGCCTAGGTCTTCAACGACGGGAATTCCGTGAGCGTGTCCAATTGCCACCAACTCTTCGAGACCCACCTCTGCCACGAAGCCGCGCTGCTCGAAGTTGCTGCGATGCACCTTCAACAACATCCCAGTATCGGGACCAATTGCTTGCTCGTAGTCGCGAGCGTGGGTGCGATTGGTCGTCCCAACCTCGACGAGCTTGACTCCTGCTCGTTCCATGATGGCCGGGACCCGAAACGATCCGCCGATCTCCACCAACTCTCCACGCGACACCACGACCTCTTTGCCCCGCGCCAGGGTGTTGAGTGCGAGAAGTAAGGCGGCGGCGCAATTATTCACGACCGTCGCGGCCTCGGCGCCAGCTAGCAAGCACACCTTCTCCGCCACCTCTTCGAGCCGGTTGCCACGTCGGCCGGTTTCGAGGTCGAGCTCGAGGTCCGAGTAGCCGGCCGCGGCACGTGCCGCAGCATCGACCGCACCTTGGGCGAGGGGAGATCGCCCCAGGTTTGTATGCAGCACCACGCCTGTCGCGTTGATGACCGGGCGCGGGTGCGGGCTGACCAGCTTTCCGGCCTCGGCCGCAACACGCATCCCCCAATTCGTTTCGGCCAGCGCTCTCAGTTCATCGCCCGATTCCCCTCGGGACATAGCTGCTTCAACTTCTTCGCGGGCAAGCCGAAGAATCAAACGAGATGCGGCGACCACTGCCCACTCGGGAAGTTCGGGGCATTCACGAACCACCTCGCGACATAGCTTGTCTACAGAGGGAAGGTGCCTTCGGGGGTCCGGGTTGACGCCGTCGCCGAGATCCATGATTGTTCTTTCAAGATTTTGGTCGGTCCTGGCTGGACCGACTTTGGAATACCAAAACATGCTGTGGCGGGCCGACAAGTAGTCGACCTACTGCAACGACGGAATCTGAGTCAGTAGCTGACTCAAAAAGAGTACGGAAAGCGCGGGTTCTGCGCTTGACCATCAGCGGATCAGAAGTGGATCTTCTACTCAAAGCGACACACAAGAGTAGAGCCACACTTAGGAAATGATCACTGAGGTTCAATCGCTAGGGTCACACACAGCCCCGCGGGATTTGATAAACGCGTTTTGCCGATCGAGATTTCGAGGTACGACGCGTCGATCTTCAACACGGACAAAAACAAGAACATCAACACTCGAGACCGAAGACGCCAAAAGAGGAACAAGAGATTCGGCCAAAATTTACGGCCGAAGTAACATCTCCCTCGAAAAGGTTCACTTCTCAAGTCAGTTCGAAACGTTCGATAGTCCGTTGATCACGTCACGTTCCAGCCGCACCGTCAAATGTTTTGCTTTCAGAGTGTCAGTCGAGAAGGTCGGCGGCGGGGATGCTGCTTACATATGGGACTCGAATGACGTGCAATCCAGCCGGCTCCGCTTTTTAAGTGAGATCCTGTGCGAGTTATCGAACGAAAATTTTTGATCGGGATTCGAACCACGAGAGTCTACGTCCGTTCGGAGCAACGTAAGTCCGCTCCGCTGCCCACCTAATCCCCGCCAACCGCCGAGTTCTCGGCGGAACAGACCCTCATGCGATCCCGAAACGACTCGCCAGTGTCGAAGGGGATGACTGTACGCCGCAAAAACTCGTGTCTTCGACACGGACCGCGGAGTCATCGCTCTCGTCAGCGGACACAACATGCAAAACGAAATTGTAATTAACGCCGACCCCGGGGAAACCCGAGTCGCGATCCTCGAACGATCCACCTTCACAGAACTCTATATAGAACGAGACAACGACCGCAGTGTTGTTGGCAACGTAATCAAAGGCCGCGTCAGCCGAGTGCTCCCGGGTATGCAGGCAGCGTTTGTCGACATCGGCCTCGAAAAGGCCGGCTTTCTTTATGTCGGCGACTACTACCCGGTCCTCGAAAAGAACAAAGCGAACGGCGGCGAAGCCAGCAACGGCAAGCAACGTCGCTACGGGCGCGGAAGCACGCCGCCCAAGATTGAAACCGTGCTGCGCGAGGGCCAGGAAGTCGTGGTCCAGATCGCCAAGGAGCCGATCGGCACCAAGGGCGCGCGCATTACCTCGAACATCTCGATCCCCGGCCGCCACCTCGTGCTCACGCCCGGGGCAGGCCGCGTAGGGGTCTCCCGCCGCATCGACAGCGACAAAGAGCGACGTCGCTTGCGCGAAATCGTAGAAAGACTGCGGACCGACGATCTCGGGTTCATCATTCGCACCGCCGGCCACGGCGTGCGCGAAAGCGACCTCGAAGCCGACATCAAGTACCTGACCTCGGTGTGGAACAAGATCAAGGCCAAGATGGAGACGGAGACGTCCCCCTCGGTCTTGTACTCCGAGCTGCAGCTGCCGCTCAAGATGATCCGCGACTTCGCCAACGCCGAGACGAGCAAGATTGCAATCGACTCGAAGCCCGTTTACGAAGAGCTCAAGAGCTTTGTCGACGAGTTCGTCGCGGCCCCCAAGCCGAAGATTGTCCACTACACCGAGTCCAAGCCCATCTTCGACGAGTACGCACTCGAGTCGCGGATCCACGACAACCTCGAGCGCAAAGTCATGCTCAAGAGCGGTGGCCACTTGGTCTTTGATCAAGGTGAGGCACTGACTGCAATCGACGTCAATACGGGTCGCTTCACCGGCAAGCGCGATCTCGAAGAGACGATCCTGCGCACCAACCTCGAAGCCGCACGCGAGGTCGTCTATCAGCTTCGCTTCCGCAACATCGGTGGGCTGATCATCATCGACTTGATCGACATGGAGTCGGCCAGCCATCGCGAAAAGGTGTACCGGGCCCTGCAAGAAGCCCTGCGCGTCGACAAGGCGCGTACCAACATCCTGAAGATTTCAGAACTCGGCCTCGTCGAGATGACGCGCAAGCGAACTCGCGAGAACTTGCTGCAAGTTCTCTGTGAGCCTTGCTCCTACTGCGAGGGGCGCGGCTTCGTGCTCTCACGTAAGAGTGTCGCCTACAAGGTGCTCCGCGAAGTCCGCAACGACCTGCCGCGCTTCAGCAGTCGCAAGATCGCGATCAGCGTAAACCCGTTGGTCGCCGAACAGCTGCTGCGCGAAGGCAGTGACGCCCTTGCCCAACTCGGTACGGATCTCGGACGTGAAATTGAAGTCCGCGCCCGCCCGAGTATTCACCAGGAGCAGTTCGAGGTCTCAGCCCTCGATGCCGGCCCGCCGGTCTCGATCCCTCTGCGCTGGCTCGACGACAACAAAGAAAAACGCAAAGCCGAAGAAGAAAAGGAAAAAGAAAAAGAGCCCGCTGGCAACGGACGCCGCAAGCGCGGGCGAGGCGGCAGCAAGGCAGCAGCCGAAGCTGGCGCGACCGAGGCAACGGAGACAACCGAAGCTGGCGAAAGCGAGACTGCGGTTGCCGTTGATGCCGAGTCGGCCAGTGCTCCCGAAACAACCGACGCGGTCGTGGTGGAAGCCAAGGCCACGGAAGCCGCGAGCACCGAATCAGCAGAAACTGCAGCTGACCAGGACAATTCTTCAGCCGAAGCGAACGTTTCAGCCGAAAAGAACACCCCCGAGGGAGACGCCGAGTCTCCGGTAGTCGAAGCCGATGCCAAAGTGGAGGCAGCTCCGGCGGCCAAAACCGAGAGCGCTGAGCCCGAGACCGCGCGGGATGTGGCGAATGCGCACGATGAATCGACCGCAGAATCGGCCGACGACACAAGCGCAATTTCAAAAACCGATGCGCCAGATGAGAAGCCCGACGCGGCTGCAGACCGCCTCGCGGCTGCAGCAGAGCTCGACGCTTTAGCCATCGAAACGCCCGAAGTGCTTGACGGGGAACCGGAATTGCGGATAATCCCCGGCTCGCGAGAGTCAGAGGAGTCATGATGTACGCCGTAGTTCAAACAGGTGGTAAGCAGGTCCGGATGAATCCCGGAGATGCCATCCGAGTAGAAAAATTAGGTGGTGAAGTTGGAGACACGATCGAGTTCTCCGACGTATTGATGGTCGGCGGCGAAGAAGGTGTGCAGATTGGCACCCCTATCGTCTCAGGCGTGAAGGTCGTCACCACGATCACAGCCCAAGATCGTCACCCGAAAATTCGAGTGTTCAAGATGAAGCGACGCAAGCGCTATCGGAAGACCCAAGGTCACCGACAGTCGTACACGGAAGTCCGCGTCGAGCGCATCGAGAACTAATCCCCGTCTCGGCATACGCCGAGGCATTCACTTTTCAGCCGGTCGCGTATGACCGACGTACAAGTACACATGAAGGATCTAGCAGCATGGCGCATAAAAAAGGACAGGGCAGCTCACGCAACGGTCGCGACAGTGACGGCCAACGTCGAGGCATGAAGATCTTCGGCGGCCAGGTTGTGCGCGCAGGCAACATCCTCATGCGCCAGTGCGGCACCAAGATCCACCCAGGCAAGGGCGTCGGCTGCGGCCGCGACTACACCTTGTTTGCGTTGGTCGACGGTACCGTCCGCTATGGCAAGTCAAAGGGTCGAACCGTCGCTTTCGTCGACGTGCCGGTCTAAGCCACCGCGCTCGCTCGCTCGCTCGCTCGTCATACAGAGCACCAGAGCACCAGAGCACCAGAGCACGAAGAGCACATAAGCGCGGAGAACACGCCGCGCAGGTTTATTAGTTATCAAACGCCTGGCGAGCAATTGCTGGGCGTTTGTTCGTTTGGACGTCCGAAACACCGGACGCATATCAACTCGGGAAATCACAATGGCCTCAAAAGAGAACTTCGTCGACGAAGTCTTCATCAAGGTCACATCCGGCGACGGGGGTGACGGCAAGGTCTCTCTTCTCAAGCAAAAGTTTGAACCCCTCGGCGGACCCGACGGGGGGGACGGCGGTCGCGGCGGCAACGTCGTATTGGTCGCCGACCCGAACCTCCGCACCTTGCTCGACTTCCGCCATCGTCGCGAGATCAAGGCCGTGCGCGGAAGCGACGGCGGCACCAAGCAGATGACCGGCGCCTCTGGGCCGCCGATTGAAGTCCGCGTACCCGTCGGCACGGAAGTCTATGACGACACCGCCGAAGAGGGCGAAGGCCTCATCATCGATCTTGCCGAAGCCAACCAACGCTACATCGTCTGCGAAGGTGGCCTTGGCGGCTTGGGGAATCGACGATTCAAGTCATCGACCCGACAAACGCCCCGCTTTGCCCAAGACGGCAAGCCCGGCGAGACGCGCAAACTGCGCCTCACCCTAAAGCTATTGGCCGACGTAGGTTTCGTGGGCTTCCCCAACGCAGGCAAGTCGACCTTGCTGCGCCAGATCTCCCAGGCGCGACCGCGGGTTGCCTCTTATCCCTTTACGACACTCGTCCCGTCACTTGGCGTCGTCGAACGCGGCGAGCAGCGAATCGTCGCCGCCGACATTCCCGGCCTGATCGAAGGTGCCAGCGATGGCGCGGGCTTGGGCGACCGCTTCTTGCGTCACATCGAGCGCACCCGCGTGATCGTGCACTTGCTCGATTGCGGCGCCATGCTGGCTGAAGGCCGCGACCTGATCCACGACTACGATGCGATCCGCCGCGAATTGGCCCGCTACCGCGAAGACCTTGCCGACCGCCACGAGATCGTCGCGCTCAACAAAGTCGACGTACTCCACGACGAAGACGAAATCCTCGCTCTTGAGAAAACCCTCAAGGAACGCGGGCTCAAGCCGGTGCGCATCTCCGGCGCGACGGGCATTGGTTGTCAGGAAATCGTTCACTTGATGTTCGGGGCCGTCGAAAAAGCGGACGCCGCAGAAGCTGCAGCCGAAGCCGCTGAAAAGGCCGAGGTCGAAGCCAAGGCAAAACGCGACTGGGCAGAGCATACGGCCGTGCCCGATGCCGGTGAAAGCAGTGAGTAAAGACAGCAGCCGCGAGTTACTCGCGAACGCAAAGCGCATCGTCGTCAAAGTCGGGAGCAGCACGCTCACCCGCAACGGCGCACTGCGACCGCGAAAATTTGGCGATCTCGCCCGACAAATTTCGGGCCTGATGCAAGAGGGTCGCGAAGTCATCCTCGTTTCTTCGGGCGCCATTGCGATTGGCAGCTCGAAGCTCAAATGGGATGCGCCCGGGCATTCGATCCCCGAGATGCAGGCCGCAGCAGCGGTCGGGCAGATCGGCCTTGTCGAACTCTACCAGCGACGCTTCGCCGACCACGGCCGACTCATCGGACAAATGCTACTTACCCGCTCCGGACTCGAAAACCGCGAGCGCTTCTTGAACGCTCGCCAGACGCTGCACGAGTTGCTTCGTCTCGGCGTCGTGCCCGTCGTCAACGAAAACGACACCATCGCTACCGACGAGATCCGCTTCGGCGACAACGACAACCTGTCGGCCAACATCGTCAGCCTCGCCGCCGCCGATGCACTCGTCATCCTGACCGACGTCGATGGCCTGTACGTCGAGCCCCCGACACAAGGCAAACGAAAACCCAGACTCTTTGATTCGATTGAAAAGATCACACCCGAAATCGAAAGCGCCGCCCAAGGGTCGGGCAGTGCCTTTGGTCGCGGCGGCATGATCACAAAGCTCGAAGCTGCAACCACGGCATCCCACACCGGCGCAACCACGGTGCTCTGCAATGGCGCGACACCAAATATTGTTTCGCGCGTTCTCGCAGGTGAACGGTTGGGCACGATGTTCCTCCCCACCGAAGAACGCATGGAGAGCCGCAAACATTGGCTGGCCTTCACGACGCGCACGCGCGGCACCGTCACCCTCGACGAAGGGGCGAGCAAAGCGTTAAAGCACCACGGACGCAGCTTGTTGCCGGCTGGCGTCCAGTCGGTTGCCGGTTCCTTTAAGCGCGGCGACTCGATCGCGTGTGTCGATCCCATGGGGCAGGAATTTGCGCGTGGGCTTTCTGCCTACGACTCCGACGAGGTGGAGCGGATCAAGGGCCTGCCGACGCAAGAGATCGAGCGGGTGCTAGGCTACTCGAACGGCGACGAGTTGATCCACCGCGACAACCTCGTGCTGATGTCTTCCTGATCACACAGAAGACGGATAGGCTAAACGCATCGACCGGGTGCGGACCAACCAAAAGCCCTGCCACCAAGAGCCCCACCAAAGAAAGAATTGAGTCATGAGCCTACGCGAAGAAATCATGGAAGTGGCCGAGCGCGCCGCCGTTGCAGCACGAACGCTTGGCGACCTCGACACGGCTACCAAGAATAAGTGGATCCTGCGCGCCGCCGAAATGCTCGAGGACGCTAAGGCCGAAATCCTTGAGGCCAACGCGCTCGATCAGAAAGAAGCCCGCGAGAAAGACGTTTCGACTCCGCTGGTCAACCGGCTTTCGATCGCCGACGGCAAGTGGGACAACATGATCCAGGGCCTTCGCGACGTGGCCGGATTGCGCGACCCCGTAGGCGAAATCAGCGGCAGTCATTTGCGTCCCAATGGCCTTCGCGTTGGGCGCATGCGCATCCCCCTTGGCGTGATCGGAATGATCTACGAGTCACGCCCCAACGTCACCGTCGACGCCGCGGCCCTGTGCATTAAGTCCGGTAACGCAGTTGTGTTGCGCGGAGGTTCCGAGGCGTTTCACTCCAACCAAATTCTCGGTCGTATTCTGCGCGCAGCCGCAAAAGAGACCGGCATCCCCGAGGACGCAATCGCGGTCATCGCGACGACAGACCGCGCCGCAATCGACGTGCTCCTCAAAGCCAACAACTATCTCGACCTCATGATCCCTCGCGGTGGGCCGGGCCTGATCCGCAAAGTCATTGCCGAGTCGACCATCCCAGTGATCAGCCACGACGCTGGCGTGTGTCACGTTTTTCTCGACGCAAGTGCGGACGGCGACATGGCGACCGCCATCGTGAAAGATTCAAAGCTCAAGCAGGTCGCCGTATGCAACGGACTCGAAACTCTGCTCGTACACAAAGACGTCACCACCACCGTGCTGCCCCAGGTGCTAAAGGCGCTGCACGAGGAGGGTGTTGAGATCCGCGGCGACGAAGCGACATGTGCTGTGTTTGGAGACGCGCTGCCCGCTGCCGAAGACGACTGGACGGCCGAGTACCTCGACAAGATCCTCGCCGTGCGCGTCGTCGACAGCATGGACGCCGCAATCGATCACATTCGCCGCTACGGCTCGAACCACACCGAAATCATCGTCACCAACGACTACGCAAACGGTCAAGCGTGGCAGCGACGCGTCAGCTCCTCCACGGTTGGCATCAACTGCTCGACTGCCTTTTCCGACGGCTTCCGTCTCGGACTCGGTGCCGAGATTGGTGTCTCAACCTCGAAGCTTCACGCCTATGGGCCGATGGGGCTTGAGGGGCTCACGACCCAAAAGTTCATCTTGACCGGGGACGGTCAGTTGCGCGAATGAGTGGGACTTCCGCGGAAAGCGACGCGGGTCGCACAGCGATATTTGGGGGCACCTTCAACCCAATCCATTGTGGACACCTCAAGGCCGCCCACGAGGTTGCGAAAGCTCTCTCGCTCGCTCGAGTGATTTTTGTTCCAAGTGCACAGCCGCCCCACAAAAGCTCGGACGCAAGCGACCCAATCGCGCCCGCTGAGGAACGCCTGCACTGGGTTGAACTGGCGATCGCCGACGAGCCGCTTTTTGAAGTAGACGGCCTCGAACTCGCGCGCAAAGGTGCCTC
The DNA here is from genome assembly GCA_047619425.1 of Myxococcota bacterium. GTDB lineage: Bacteria > Myxococcota_A > UBA9160 > UBA9160 > UBA4427 > DUBZ01. The sequence goes on along the minus strand of JBLHOB010000005.1, from coordinate 8,536 downwards.
GTATTCGATCGACACCTTGCGTGACCTGGTCGCCCAGCACGCACCCACCCCGTTGGTTTTCATGATTGGTCACGACGCGTTTATCGAAATGGGCACATGGCGCGAACCCGAGGCGATTCTCGAGTTGGTGGACATTGTTGTGATTTCGCGGCCGCCGTTCGTCGCCGAGCCGATGGATACGTGGTTGCCCGATTTCGCCCGTGAGCTCGTCGACATCGCGCCCGACGGCCGCACCGCAACCAACCGCAAAAGTGATACCCGCATCGAGATGCTCGAAATCGATGCGATCGACGTTTCGGCGTCGCAAGTTCGCAACCATCTAACGCACGACGAAACAGTGGTGGGGCTACTACCTGAAGCCGTACTGACGACCATCGTCGCAAGCGAGCACTACAAAAGAGGAAACAACGTGAAAGCAGTGGACGAGACGCAACGCAAGAAACTCACGACCATCGTCGAGGCTGCCCTTGAACGCAACGGCAGCGAACCCGTGGTGATGGACGTCCATGCCCTCACCTCCTACACCGACTGTGTTGTCGTCGTCACCGGCAATTCGAACCGGCAGATTCGCTCAATTGCGGACAACGTCTCAAGAGCCCTCAAGGACTTCGGCGATCGCCCCCTCGGCATTGAAGGCGGCAGCGACTCGAACTGGGTGCTGATCGACGCAAACGATGTCATCGTTCACGTCTTCGAACCCGACAGCCGCCAACTGTTCGACATCGAAGGCCTGTGGACCGACGCACCCCGGGTCACCATTGACCTGCCGGAGCTCGCAGCGGTGTGATGGATCTCTTCCTGCCACGCGTCTGCGCCAGTTGTGGTGCAGGGCTCGTGGCACGCGAAACCGAGATCTCTCCAATCGACGCCGTGCTATGTAGTCCGTGCAGGCGGGCGTTGCCGCTGCTCGAACCCGGCGGCTGCTTGCTTTGCCAACTTCCCACAAGCGACTTTACCGTTAGCCCGCATGCCGAAGTCGACACGCGCCTTGCAGACACTCGCACGGACAAGCACTGCCCCCGATGCCGCGCCGAAGCGTCGCCCTTGTCTGCGTGCGTTGCGACCGTGGCGTTTTCTGGCAGTGCCGAAAACTGGGTCTACGATTTCAAGTACCCCCGCAACGGCATTGCGGGACTTGCGCCCGGGCCGGAGTCCGTGGTCGTTGCCCTCGCACGCCAAGCAGCCCGAACGGCAATGCACGGCAGCGCGCTACCCCTTCCCGACGGCGTGTTCCCGATCCCACTGCACCCTCGCCGCTTGCGCGAACGCGGGTTCAACCCAGCAGCCACCCTCGCAAAGGCGATTGCGCGGGAAGTCGGGGCACCGCTTTCAACTCACATCCTTTCGCGCAACCGCGACAACCCGACGCAAACCCATCTCGGAAGAAGGCAGCGGCAGGCCAATGTGCGCGGCGCATTTTCGTGTCAGAGCGCTGCGCCGAAAACCGTCTGGCTGGTTGACGATGTCGTGACCACCAGGAGCACGCTCGAAGAAGCGGCGCGCTGCTTGCGCCGAGCCGGCGCGCGCCATGTAGTCGGCATCTGTGCCGCGCGCACGCTGCAAACCCTCTAGCGCGAAAGCGTCTCACAGATCACTTCGCGCAAGCGATCGGGATCGAGAGGCTTTTTAAAGATCACGCCTTCGAGTCCCTTCATGCGCGAGCGCTTGATGATGTGGTCTTTGTCGTAGTGAAATGCGGTCATCATCAAGACGGGCAAATTCGGATGGGTTTCCTTGAGACTTAGATAGAGCTCGTGGCCATCCATCTTCGGCATGACGACGTCGGTGAGCAGTAGGTCAAATGCTTCGTTGCTCACATATTCAAGTGCCTCCATACCGTCGCCCGCGGTTTGAACGTCGCAACCCGAGTTTACGAGTATCTCCTGTAGCGAGTGACAAATACCTGTGTCGTCGTCGACCACGAGTATTCGCACACCACGGAGCCGCTCCTGCCAGCGAAGCGCCGCTGCTTCGGGGTCGGTGCGCCGCTTCAAATCGACCATGCGTGCGGGACCAATGTAGGTCGCGGTCTCATAGGTATCAGACTCGACCATCTCACCCAGACGCTCAAGAATTTGAGCAATGCGTCCAACTTCGCGGCGAATCGCATCGAGGCGTTCGGTTTCGACCGACGTGTCTTGTTCGGCCGCCAACGCGTAAACGTCGTTTTCGAGTAGCTCGGCCTGATTTAAGATCACGGCGAGGGGATTGTTGATTTCGTGAGAAAGACCAATCGCCACTTCACCGAGTGTTGCGAGTTGGTCGCGGTGCAGGATGTCGCGCAAGTCCTTGGCGTAACCGATCGTGCCATTCTCAGCGCCGTTTTCGTCAAAAATGATCGTGCCCGAAATGGCGACCGGGATCTCGGACCCGTCGTTCGCAATAAAGCAGGTCTCAAAGTTGGTGACGATCCCCTTGCCCCCGTGCTCCGGACTGCGCATGGCCGCCATCACGCGTTGCGCCTCTTCAATCGAGCTGTAGAAGCGAGAGACGTGCTCGCCCATCACCTCTTCGGGGCGGTAGCCGAGGCCGCGTTCGGCACCGTCATTGTAGTAATCGACGTTACCTTGGCCGGTTGTCGCGACAACGATGTCCGTTGAGCGATCGGTAAGAAGCTGGAGGCGTTGCTTCGAAAGCGTCATCGAAAAATTATCATCTTCAACTCACCGCCCCCATTCCACTCAGAGTTTATTCGATGCCCTGCTCGGCCAGCCAGCGTTCGCTCTCGATCGCCGACATGCAACCCGTACCCGCAGCCGTCACGGCCTGCCGGTATGTCGGGTCTGAAACATCGCCGCAAGCAAATACGCCTTCAATCGAAGTCTGCGTCGTGCCGGGCTTCACCTGAATGTAGCCAGCGGCGTCAAGATCGAGTTTGCCTGCAAACAGACTTGTATTCGGCTGATGCCCGATTGCGACGAACAATGCCTCGACGTCGATGTCGCGCTCGTCACCTGTCTCGGTGTCGGTCAAACGCACACCGGTTACGTATTCGTCGCCGAGAACTTCCTTCACCTGACTGTTCCATGCGAAGTCGATCGACTCGTGCTTGATCGCACGCTCGGCCATGATCTTCGAAGCCCGCAACTCGTCGCGGCGATGGATGACCGTCACCTTGGTTGCAAAGCGGGTGAGGAAGAGCGCCTCTTCCATCGCGGTGTCACCACCGCCGACAACCGCCATCGCCTTGTTGCGGAACAGGGCGCCGTCGCAAGTCGCGCAAGCCGACACGCCATTGTTCATCAGGCGTTGCTCGCTTTCGATCCCGATCCATTTCGCCGAAGCACCCGTTGAGATCAACACGGCGTCAGCGGTAAAGCTTCGCTCGGCTGTCGACACACGAAAGGGACGCTCGGAGAAGTCAACTTCGGTTGCGTCTTCAAAAAACATTCGGGTGCCAAAGCGCTCGGCTTGTTTTTGGAAGAGCTCCATCATCTCGGGGCCCGTCACGCCGTCGGGAAAGCCGGGATAGTTTTCGACGTCGGTCGTAAGCATCAACTGGCCACCGAACGCCATGCCACCAAGCATGACCGGAGCAAGTTGTGCGCGACCCGCATAGATCGCAGCCGTGTAGCCCGCGGGCCCACTGCCGATGATAAGTACCTTGGTGTGTTCAACCGCCTGGGATGACATGAAACCTCAATAAGCAAAACCCGGTCAACGCGCGCAACCGAGAGGTGTAATGCGCGACTCGGTGTCGTGCTAGAGCTTGCCCCGAGATGGTAAACCCGCCATTCGCCGGCTGCTAGCCCCTCGTCGTGATTGGGCGCCGCCCGGCGTGCGAGTTCTACAGAGGTTCGGTGATCGGCAGCTCTTCCCACATCAACTGCAAGAAGACACCAATGAAAAACGAGAGGAAGGTCATCACGAGAGCTGCCGAAGGAAATGCCATCAGGGGTTCGACTCCGACAATTCGCGGCAACTGGCCGATGACGGGCGCATAGCTTGCTGCGCCCAATTGCCCGGCGGTCTCGAGGGCTGCCCCGGCCCAGTTTCGCTCGGTCATGAAGGGTCCGACGAGATTCGTCATCACCACGCCAATGCTCATGGCCTGCAACGTGCCGAACAAGAAGATCGCGCGGGCCCGCGCAAACGCCACGTCGCGATTGTCGATCCGCTGCTGTACCTCGACATAGATGTAGAGCAGGGTCACGAGCCCAAGAAAGAGCGAAACGGCACCGAGGATCGCGAAGGACTGGCGCGCCAGATCCCAAACTTCGTCGATCAAAAACACCGGCAAGTAGCCCACGATGATGCCGGCACCAATACGTGGTACTGCGGCGTGAAAGAAGGACAAATCCCTCTTCCAGCAGAAGCGGTAGAGCAAGAACCAGATCGCCGCAGCGTTGACGAGCGCGACCTCTGCCGAGCACAAATAGTCAAACATCACGGGAAAGCGCTCGTACAGGAAGCTTGCGGCGATGAAGGGCGCCGCCAGGGCGAGCAAGGTTAGCGAGTGGTTGCGCGGGGTATGCACGCTCAAGGTCGTGGTGCCCGACGTGTCGCCCCGGTCGACGGCGGCCTGGTGGTGAATCAGCGCCGAGGAATTGCGAATGTCGTAGCGGCGCAAAAACCAGCGCACGAGACGGTCAAGGATCCGCAGAGAGTCCTTACTCGGACGGCGCAGGTAAGGGACGAGATCCCGGCCGCGTTCGATTTGCAGCTCGGGTCCCATACAGATGGCCCGCAACACCTCGGTTTCGCGGTCTTCAAAGGGCGAATCGTCTTTCTCGAAAGCCTGGTTCTCTTCGTCCAGGCAGCCGGTCTCGAGCCACAAGAAAAACGAGCGCTCGGCCATCCGCATCACCATGCGGTTCACCGCGTCCTGATCCCCGTTCTCCATGGCGTGCAAAAAGCCGGCTTCGGAGGGGTCATCTTGGGGGTCGACAGGGTCGACTTCGCCCCGCACGTACTGTTCGAGGTAGGCCGGCTCAACGCGCCCAGCCACCAACTCACCTAACCCCTGATAGATCAATTTGCGCATCAGCAAGATCGCAACCCGGGAGCGCCGCTGGTCTGCCAAATCGCGAGACTGCAAAAAACGACTGGAGATCTGGCAAAAGAGTGCGAGATCCTGGTGTAGGCGCATCCGCCCCGGCTCGGGCAATCGTTGCGAGAGCTCCGCCGACATGCGCTCCAGATACTTGGGCGCGCGACTCAGCAGGCGAATCACGAGCTCATTGGCGTCGCGGCGATTGGCCTTGGGAGAAAGCAACTCGGGGCGGTTCAATAGATCGTCTAGTTGAAAGAACAACTCGGCGGGGTCGTGTCGCTCGCTGCGAAACGAGAACGTCTCCGGGAACACCCGCTCATAGCCGTTGCCTCGGTCGCACTCAAAGCGAATTTCGCGCGCGTGAAACGCGAACGTGAAGCGGAAGCTCAGTGCGAGCCGCTCCATGCGCAACTCAAGTCGACTGAGCCCCCCGTCTTCGGCAGGCACGTTAAAGGACTCGCTGCTTTGGGTTCTCGCCCGACTCGTAGTACGACTCGACTCGTTGGCCAAGATCGCTCACCCGATCGGGGATCTTGACATCGTGTGGCCAGCGCTTGTTCGCGAGTCGCATGCGCTCAACCAACATCTGCGCGTCGGGATAGTCTTCGCGACACATCAGATCATCAATTTCGATCCAGCTCTGAATGGCGGTCTGGGTTCGGGTGACCCGCTCGCTCAAAAGCGACATGCTCGGACTCGTGATCCCCGAGCCCGCTACCTGCAGAGCGAGTTTTGCCAGATCGTCGAGCAACCGCGACATCTCGCCCCGCAACTCTCCCTCTTGCTGGGATAGTGCGACGACGGACTCTTCGAAGCTGCGGCGCAGCGGCTCGTGGGAAATTTCTTTTACAAACAGCACGCGCCCTAATCGCTCGTCGTTGCTGTTTTCAAGAACTTGCGAACTGATGCGCAGACGATGGGCCGCACCGGCGATCATCACCTCAAGATCTTCGAACGATCCGCCCTTTTCTTCCGACACCCCAGCGACGGCTTGGGCAATGTTTTCAAGCCCTTGGGCGATAAGAATTTCGCCAATGTCACGTCCAACCGGACTGTCTTCGATGCGCAGATATTTGCGCGCCGGTTGGTTGATGGCCTGGATCAGCCCATTGGCGTCGATCGCAATGGCGCCACTTTCGAAGCGATCCATCACGGCTTCAAGAAAGAGATTGCCCCGGCCCAGGTCTTCGACGAGCTTGCGGTTCTGGACGGTGAGCGTGTAGTGCTCCATCGCGTTTTTGACTGTTTGCTTGAGCTCTGCGGGCTCCCACGGCTTATCGAGGTAGGCATAGATGTGCCCATCGTTAATTGCCTGAATGGTCGCCTTGGAGTCGGCAAAGCCCGTCAACATGATTCGCACCGTGTCGGGGTGGCTCTTGTAGACCTCACGCAGAAACTCGACGCCGGTCATATGCGGCATGCGCTGATCCGTCATCACAACGGAAATCGGCGCCTGCTCTTCGAGGATCTCGAGGCCACGCCGAGCGTCAGTGGTCGTAATAACTTCGTAGTCGTCCATGAAGGTGAACGACATCGTTTCGAGGATCGCATCCTCGTCGTCGATAACCAGCAGTCGCGGTGGGTCAGGAAAGTCCATGGTTGTTCGATTGGCTTCGGCGCTCAGAAACCGATCCTTCCCTTTGCTTCGTCTTTGGCTTTGCGCGCGGTTACGTCGTCGCGGAGTTTCTTGCGCATGGTGCTCAGTCGACTCGGCAAGCGCGAACCTGCAACCTGGGTCCATGGGCGCTGCTCTGCACCATCGCGGAACTTGCGAAACTTGCGGTAGGCCCAAAGCTCGTGCTTGAACTCTTCTTCGACGAACTTGATCATGATCGCGTCGTCGAGAAAACCGAGCACCGGAATCTCGTCGGGGATCAAATCCTCGGGGTTCGCGAAGTACGCAAGCGCGCCGAGAATTTGATTGCGAATGGGCTTAGTTGCGCGGTAGTCGGCGTCGAGAATGATCTCGGTGAGGTCTTCAATCGCGTCGACTGCCTCGACGATAAAGCGTGGCGTGTTCTTCTTACTGCGGACCGTTCTCACCAAGTCGATCGCCGAGGTGATGATCTCCTGGGGCTCGGCCGACGATGCGTTATTGCGCGCGAGGCGAAAGAGCTTGCGAAAATAGTCGACGTCTTTCTCGTCGAGGTTGAAGCTGACTTTGAACGACTTGACACTCATGCTTTACCCGCCTCCGCGAGACGCTTTGATGCGCTCGCCCTCTGCTTCAATCTCTGACTCTTCAAATGGGGTCGTACTTACTGTGACTCACCCGGCGAATGACAGCTGTCTTTTGTTTTCAAGTTTGACGTTCACGCGGCAATTGCCTGCGCCTATCAAGCGACTCTATCAATATTTAACGCTGTCGATCAAGCGGCTCATGGAGCCCTCCCAATCGCCGTTCCAGCGTTTAATCATCACTTCGCCCGGGCTCATGCCTGTTTCCATGACGTCGTAAAGCGGGTCCAAGAAGCCGACTTCGCTGGTTTCGGCCTCCCCGCGGTCCGCCATGCGCCCGAGGCCCTGGGATGAGATTTCGACGATCTCGCGAACCCACTCTTTTACCGCACGTCCGGCATATTGTGCCGCCATACCGCGGCGGGCTACATCGACCAACCCAGCGTCGCGGTCCTCGGCGCTAACACTCCCAGTCAGTTGCCAGACCGCGTCACAAGCATCGGCGTCGTAGAGAATACCTTTCCAAAGTGCTGGCAGCGCACAAATCAATTCGCGCGAAACCGCGTCGGCGCCACGCACTTCGATAATTCGCTTGAGGCGCACTTCGGGGAACATCGTAGTCAGATGACTGTCCCAATCGGCGACCGTCGCGCGGTGGCCATCAAGTCCGCTCTTCATGAACTGACGAAACGTCAAACCGTTTGCGGCAAGGTACTGCGAGCCGCGCACGATGAAGAACATCGGCACGTCGAGCGCCCACTCGGCGTAACGGCGGTAGCCAAAATCAGAATCAAAAACGAACTCCAAAAGCCCGCAGCGATCCGGATCGGTATCGCGCCAAATTCGCACGCGCCTCGAGGCGTATCCATTCTCTTTGCCAAAGGCGAAGGACGAGTTTGCAAAGAGCGCCGAGACCACCGGCGTGCTCGCCATGGCCGAGCGCATCTTTGCGATCATGTCGGCTTCGCTTTGGTAGTCGTAGTTGGCTTGCACGGTACACGTCGCGTGCATCATGTGTAGGGCCAAGTCGCCGCGCGTCGGCAAGTAGTTGCGCATGATGTCGTAGCGCGCCTTCGGCATGCGGGGGATGTCGGCGATCTCGTGAATCGGGTCGTGCCCGATGCCGAGCCAGATGATCCCCATTTCTTTCGATACTTCGTTCAAGAGCTCGACGTGGGTGTTGAACTCGACACAGGTCTCGGCAGTGGTGCGCAGCGGTGCGCCCGAGAGCTCGAGTTGGCCACCGGGCTCAAGCGTAATGCTCGCGCCGTCCTTGAGCAGGGCGACCAGGTGCGGGCCTTCAAAAACCCGCTTCCAATTCTCTTTGACCGCGATGCGTTCGAGCAGTTCGCCGATGCCGCGCTC
>JBLHOB010000004.1:0-23521 GCA_047619425.1 Myxococcota bacterium | reverse complement strand
CGGGGAAACTTGACCCAGGCGTTCGCCGGTATGCACGCCCACACCGGCCCCTTCATCGACGCATTGAGTGTTGCGAGCGGCTTCTTCTCCCATCCGATCGTCGTGGCAATGCTACTCCCAATCGTCGTGCTCGCCGTAGTCGGAGAAAGGCTCCTTCGAAGCGTCGCTGCCGTATCCCTCGCACTCACTGTCGCTACCGCGTTCGCTTCGACAGCGTTGAGCTTCCCATACTTCTACCGCTACGTATGGCCGATCCCTTTCGCAGCCATGCTCTTTATGGTCGGCCATCACCTGGCCAAGCAAGACGCAGCGTTTTTCGATCACGCGACGGTGACGGTCCGCGCCGTTGTCGGAGCCTCGTTCGTCGCAGCGATTTCCATAGGCATCCCACAAGGTGTTGAATACACCTCGTCAATTGCACGTGACATTCCGCGACAAATTGAAGCCGCGGTTTCGCCTCTACGTCGCAATCAACAAGCCGTCTATGAAGCTGCGCAACGGACAATTCCAGCCGGAAGCAACGTCCTCGCAATGACCGACCTTCCCTATTTATTCGATCAAAGCCGCAACCGGGTCATGACGATCGATGCGCCTGGTGCCGTCAGCCCCGGCACACAAATCCCTCTTGGCCAGGGCCCGCCGGCAATTCGCGACTATTTGCTTGACCTCGGAATCGAGTTCATCGTCTTCACACCCTTCGATGCGGCCATCTTGCAGTATCGGCGAGAGTACTGGGTAAACAACCCGAGACCCGAGCGCTTTTACACAGACATCTGGGCACCCCCAATGCTCAGCCTAATGGACGCAGTTGAAGCCTATCGAGCTGAGGGCAGGAGCATCTACGCACATCGAAAACTCGAAGTTCTCGATCTGCGTACTGGCTTCGCTCCCCAGTCGTCGTGACAATGTCGTGAGTAAACAGGAAGTCGAAGTGTCAAACCCGGTTGCCAACAAGGCCGTGTGGCTGGTCGCGCTTGCGTTGACCGCAGTGAATGCGGTGAAGCCGATTACCGTCGACGATACGATCTTCTACTTCTACGCAAGGGAGTTGCTTGCGGCCCCCCTCGATCCCTACGGCTTCAATATCTTCTGGGAAGTTCAACCGGTGTCCGCTCTCGACCTCTTTGCACCGGTCGGCATGCCATATTGGTGGAGCCTCGGGCTACGCGTCCTGGGAGATGAACCGTGGATGTGGAAGCTATGGATGTTCCCCTACGCACTGCTTCTCACCCACGCGATCAGCCAACTTCTCAATCGTTTTGCACGCGACAATCAGACGAGTCTTCTTTTATTGACCGTCTTAGGGCCAACCATCCTGCCCGCATTCAACCTGATGATCGACATCCCCTCCCTCGCCCTCGGGGTTGGCGCGATGGTTCTCTTCATGCGGGCCTGCGATCAAGAGCGTCAACAATTCGCAGTCGCGGCAGGCGTCGTTGCGGCACTCGCGCTCGAAACCAAGTTCACAGCCTTTGCGCCGGTTGCGGCGATGCTTGGATACGGACTGCTTGCGAGACAGTGGCGGCTACTGTTTACCACCAGCGGCGTCACGCTTGCATTGTTCGTCGGCGCCGAACTCACGCTCTACCAGGCATATGGTACTTCGCACTTTCTGCGCTCGCTTGAAATCCCTGAACAAGCGATCCGCCACAACACGACCGCTGGCTGGGCAATCGGTTGGATCGCGCTCTCGGGAGCACTCGCCGCACCCGTCGCGCTGTTGGGCCTTGCGAGCCTTCAGGTAAAACTGCGCACTCTCGCCTTCGCGGCAGCACTTACCGCCTCGCCTTTCGTCGCTATCGCGTTCGGTACGCGACCCGCCAATTCAATCCCCTTCGGACCGACTCAGTTGGGGGCCGGCGACACCGAGCTTCTCATTTTCTTCGCTGCCGGCCTTTGCGTCGTAGCTGTTGTCGGCGTTGCGATCGCTTCACGGCTGCGGGCATCGCTCCCTCAACTAACTCGCGCTCACCAATTTTTACTGCTGTGGTTCGGGATCGAGCTACTCGCGTGCTTCGCCATCTCTCCCTTTCACGCGTTGCGTCGACTCATCGGCCCAGCGCTCGCCGGAACGCTTCTCGTCGCTCACGGTATTTCTCCAGGTCACGCTTCAGCGAAGCGCGTGAACATCGTCGCAGCAGTGGGCTTAAGCCTCGGCCTTCTCTTTTCGATTGCGGACACGATGGATGCCCGAGCGCGCTACCAAGTTCAAGATCAAATCGCGTCAGAGCTCACCCGCTTGGGTCACGACCCTAAAAACGAAACCGTCTGGTTCACGGGCCATTGGGGCTTTCAGTTTTACGCCGAGAGGCGCGGATACAAACCCATCATCGCTGGCCATTCGGTTGTTCAGCAAGGCGATTGGCTTCTTGTGCCCAACCGTTCAAGTGGACAGCCAGTACCGAGTATCGCCCTGTCTCGATCGCACGCTGTAATTGTCGCGACGAGTGCGTTCCCACTCTCGACTACACCCAGCGCCTATATGGCAGCGGTTCCAATGCGACGACAACCAGAAGCACAGAACCGCATAGCGATCCGAAGGATCGTATCGAGCGGAGACGTCCCCGTGTATTCGCGACGAGGGAGGCACTAGTCAAGTTGTTGTTCGCACTCTAAACGCGAGCTTCTTTCAATCTTTGGCAAGCGCAAACCGAGTGAGTTTGAAGCCACGAGGAGGATCGGAGAAAGAAGCTACGTTCCCGCATCCGCTGATCAGTAGCCGAATGACCCATCGCTCGGAATCACGGGCGATGGGTCCAACGCGGGCCGGTGTCTCCGAGCGGGTGAGCAGCGCGCTGGGCTGCGACCAATCGCACGGTTCCATCCGCTGAGCGACCGGCTAGATTGCCAACTATGAAAACGACCATTACAGCCAACCGCTTAGCGGAGCTCGAGCGAGCCAAGGCGGCGCTCGGCCACCACCCCGTGTACCACTCGCTCGACTCGATCGAGAGCCTCCGGCGTTTTATGGAGCACCACGTGATCTGCGTTCTCGACTTCATGTCTGTAGTCAAGAGCCTTCAGCGCGACTTGACGTCGATGGGAGCGGTCTGGTTACCGCCCGCCGACAAGGAGGTGGCGCGCTTCATCAACGAGATCATCCTCGACGAGGAGTCGGACGCGGAGTTCACCCGCCACGCGGAGGCGGCCGGCCTCGGACCGCAGCCGCCATCGAGCCACTTCGAGTGGTACCTCGCCGCGATGGACGAAGTGGGCGCTGACACGGCGCCGATCCGAGCGGTGGTCGCACGCCTTCGCGCGGGCGAGGACCCCCAGATGGTTCTCGCCGACTGCGAGTTGCCCGATGCTGCCGCCGCCTTCGGACGCAACACCTTCCAACTCCTGCGCGGCCCGCTGCACGTGCGCGCATCGGTGTTCTTCCACGGGCGCGAGGACGTGATCCCGCGGATGTTCATGCCGCTGGTGAAGCAACTCCAGGCGAGCGGCACGCGCTGCGGCATGCTCATCGGCTACCTCGAGCGCCACATCGAAGCGGACGGCGAGCACCACGGCCCATTGGCGCAACGCATGCTCGACGCGATTTTCGGCGGAGACGACGTGAAGGTCGCCGAGGGTGTCCAAGCCGCGCAAGAAGCGTTGGCCGCGCGGCGTTCTCTTTGGAGTGCACTGGCCTGACCTTCGATACGGCACCCAGTACGATTCGTCGCTCGCTTCAATATCGCGGACTGAATCATCCGCCCGGATGAACGCACGGTTTCCGAGCGCCTCTACGAGCGGGCCCGCGCACCATGTACTCAAATAGAAGAGTTAGGAGCGATTGCGCCTGCGAGATGCACTCGAGCCCCTCCCCAGGTCCAGCCGAAACGGGATCTGGGGAGGGCGGAACACGCACACGATTAACAAACAGCTTAAACGTGTATCCCGTCAGCAGCTTTCGGACTTTTGGGCGGCCTAAACTAAGAGACACTTTACGGGGCTTCGGACCTGCTGACGCTTGAGTTGAGAGGCCTATCGATCATGGATAGAATCACGAGAATCAAAGGCGTGCCAGCGGCTGTGCCAAATCGGCGCAAGCCGCTGAACACCGATCCATTGGGCGAATGAGGTTACTGTGAACTGGGAAGCGATCGGAGCCGTCGGGGAACTTCTCGGTGCAGCTGGAGTCATCGTCTCGTTGCTGTACCTGGCTATTCAGATCCGCGGCGATGCGAGAGCAAAACGCGCCGAAACGGTCCACGAGCAATCCGAGGCCTTTCGGAACTTCCTTCACATTATTGCGACGAATCGAGATGTCGCGAACATATATGTGCATGGAATCCGTGATTTCGGATCTCTAGGCGATGAAGAACTCGCCCGTTTTTCGTCGCTCCTCGGTTTTCTCTTTCGAGTCTATGAAGAGAATTTCTTTCAGTGGCGAGAAGGAATCCTGGATGACCATGTCTGGCACGGCTTGAAATCCCCAGTCGACGATATTCTTGCCTATCCCGGAGTAAGGCAATGGTGGGCGACCCGCGACCATTGGTTCAGCGTACCCTTTCGCGAGTTCGTTCAAGCGAAAATCGCAGCACCCAACACCCCGAACATGTATCGAGAAGCCAGTCGCGAACAGCAACCGTGACCCGCAGTTCGTCGCGAACAGCCGCCCAACACCTATCAGGCCCCTCTTCGTCATAGGCACAGACGTCTGTTGACGCCGGCCAAGTCTGGCTCCGGTCGTTGGCGTAGTGTGCCAAAAGTCGGTCGAAACAAAACACGTCCGATTACGGGTGCTTCGGCGAGAATCGAATCGCCGATTTCGAGCCACTTCTTCGGGCTTCGCTCGCCCAAACTCGGGCTGATGAACACTCTGCCGCTGCAGTTTCTGATGATGCTCTTCGCTGGCATCGACAGCGGATCGCCCGGAAATACGATGGCAGCAAGAGACGACGGCCGGGGGCGTCCGAAGACTGCGGTCGGAGGGTCGCTTAGACGGTCGGCATTGAACGGCATCGCCGAGCGATGCGATCCAATCACCGTATCGGCAAATGCGGATCCGGTACCGCGCCTGGCCGCACGTTCGTCCGCGCGCGTCCTTCGATCAGCTCGCGGTCCTTCAAAAGTTCTTGTTCGACGAAGTCGATCACACTGCGTACCCGTTGCGTTGTGCGTAACTCCGGGCGGGTAAGGATCCAGAGCTTTGCACCGAACTCGGCCAAGCCGGGTTCGACGCGCGCGAGTTCGGGATCGGCATCCCCCAAATAACAGAGCAAGTGCGCGACGCCGACGCCTGACCGCGTGAGTGCGAACATTGCGGCCGGTGAGTCGACGCGCGTCACAACTCGGTCATCGGGAATCGTCGCGTTCATCCAATCCGTGTGGGCGTTTTGCCAACTCGCATCCCACCCGATCCAATCGAGTTCGCGAATCGCGCGGGGTTGGCGATGCTGCGCGAGATACTTGCGTGATGCGTAAAGGGCCATCGCCATATTGGCGATCGGGCGGCCCGCAAGTGTGCCATCAGGGGTGTTGCCGACGCGGATCGCGATGTCGGCTTCGCGACTCGAAAGGTTAACGATGTCGTTTCGAACCAAGATGTCGACACGCAGCGCGGGAAACGCAGCGCGCAGGCGAGCGAACAGCGGTGCCAGCGGGGTCACGAAGTTGTCGCCAATTGTGATTCGTACGTTGCCGCTGATCTCGCTGTCACGGCCGGCCATTCGTTCGTCGAGGGCTTCCATCTCGAGCGCAATCTCGCGTGCGAGTTCGAGTGCATCCTCGCCCGTTGGCGTTAGGCTGAAGCCGCTTGGGAGAGGGTCGAAGAGCCGGTGGCCGTAGCGTTCTTCGAGGCGGCGGATGCGGCGCGAGACCGTTGAGTGGTTCACGCCGAGTTGCTCGCCCGCCCGACGAATCGAACCCATCTCGGCGACGGCGAGAAAGAAGCGGACGTCATCCCATTGCAGCATGCGGTGCACAATAGCACCACACAGGTGCCAAAATCGTCACTTCCGGACGATTTTTGCATCGCCTAAGGTGAATCGGCGCGTCGTAGGGCAGTGCAATCACAACGCAGGAGAAGCGACCCATGAGCCGCATCATCTTTTCCGGAGCCCATCTACTCGATGGCGACCACCCCGCCCGCCCGGGACAAACCGTCGTGGTCGAGGGCAATCGAATCGCGCGCATTGGCGACGACGCTGCCTTCGAAGCCCGCCCCGGCGATCGCATCGTTGCCCTCGACGGCGCGTCCCTCATGCCCGGCATGGTGCAAGCGCATTGGCACGGCTCGTACGAAGGTCTCGACTTCGAGCCCCCTCCGGTCGGGCTCGAACGTCCGCCCGGTTACCTCATGTTGCTCGCGGCAAAGCATGCGCGCCTCGCGCTTGACCGAGGGTTTACAAGTGTGATTGGCGCTGCGACTTCCGATGGCCTCGATGCACAGCTCAAGATGGCGATCGCCGACGGTGTTCTTGAGGGCCCGCGCATCATGGCGAGTGGTCGTTGGTTGATCACGACCGGCGACTCCAACGACCTGCCCGAGTTTGCGTGGTGGGGCATCCAAGCGCCCGGCGCGCAGCACTACTGCGATGGCGCCGACGAATTTTTGAAGGGTGTGCGCAAAGAGATTCGCGACGGTGCCGACATGATCAAGATTTTCATGGATGGCGGACACGCGTTGCTTTACGGCATGGACTTTGTGTCGATGACCGAAGCCGAGCTCGCGGCGGCGGTAGAAGGTACCCACGACCGCGGCAAGATGATTCGTTGTCACGTCACCGCCGCAGAAGGCATCAAGAAGTGTTTGCGTGCGGGCGTCGACGTCTTCGATCACGCCGACGGCATGGACACCGAGTGCATCGAAGGCTTTGTTCGCGACGGTCGTTTCGTCTGCCCAAGCCTCTACCTCACCAAGGCAATCATCGCGCGGCTGACCGAACTCGGCCAGGGGGACGAAGCCTTTGTCCAAACGATGCAGCGCGACTACGATCACATGCTTCGAATCTTGCCCGAAGCCAATCGCGCGGGCGTTAAACTGATGGTTGGCGACGACTGGGGGACTGCGATGACACCCCACGGCGATTACATCAAGGAGTTCGAGGTCTACGTCAAAGAAGCCGGCATCGACCCCCTCGACGTGATTCGTTGGGCGACGAAGAATGCTGGCGAGTGCCTTCAGTTGGGCGACGAGGTCGGGACCGTTGAAGAAAACAAGCTCGCCGATCTCCTTGTCGTGCGCGGCGACCCGAGCAAGAACATCTCGATCCTCGCTGATCCCGCGAACCTTCTCGCCATCATGAAAGACGGGGCGTTCGTGAAAGACACCTTTCAAGACATCAAAGTGGGCGAAACATCATGAAGAACGGACTTCGAATTTTTGACGCGGACGCACATGTGGTCGAACCCAAGGATCTTTGGGAGCGCTTTCTCGACAAGAAGTATCAGCATCGCGTGTCGTGGCAGCAGCCTTTCGCCGGGATGGATCGCTTCCGCCCCGCGACGGTAGATGGTCGCTATACCCAAAGTCGCAAGACGTTGTACGGACGCCAACAAGAAGCGGTTCGCTGGACCACTGAAGAGATGGTGGCGAAGTACGGCGACGTGGTGCTCAAGGGGTTCGACGGCGAGAGCGTCGCAGACGCGATGCGGGTCGAGGGTGTCGACATCGCGGTCATTTACGGTCCCGGGTACGACATGTGGGTCGATGGAATCGATCCCGACTTGCAAGCCGCGATGGCGCGCGCGTACAACCGCTGGGGCGCAGAGATGCGCGACACATCGGGGGGCATGATTCTCACGTCGGCGCCGGTTCCGTTGAACGACATCACGCGGGCGGTTGCCGAGGTGAAGTACGCATACGAAGAGCTCGGTGTGCGTTGTTTTTGGGGAAGGCCCAACCCCTTCAATCATCGAACCCTCGGCGATCGCTACTTCGACCCGCTCTGGGAAATCCTTCAGGACTACGACGTGCCCTTTGCCACGCACGAGTTCATGGGATTGAACGGCCCTTCGGCGGGGGAGGATCGCTTCGAGAGCTTCGTGGAGTGGCACACGTGTGTGCACCCCATGGAGGCCCAGATGGCCATGCTCGCGATGATCGTGAACGGCGTCTATGAGCGGTTTCCAAAGCTCCGCGTTGCCTACATGGAGGCCGGCTCGGCTTGGGTGCCGTCGTGGTTGCACCGCATCGAAGAGCATGTGGAGCTGGCGGGTTGGCTCGAAACCCCCGAATGCACGAAGTCTCCCCTCGACTACTTCAAAACCAATTGCTGGGTCACAACCGAATGCGACGAGCATTTGGTCTATCACACGATCGAAGAGCTGGGTGACAACCGCATCCTGTTCGAAACCGACTTTCCTCACCCCGACTCGAAGTATCCAAAAGCTGTCGAGATATTTCTCTCGCAAACTCGCATCAGCGATGAAGCCAAGCAAAAGATTTTGTGGGACAACGCAGTCGACTTCTATCGCTTTCCCGACGACATGATGCCGAGCGACGTATGAGCGGGGCCTTTCGAAGAACCTTCGAGGTCGTCGACTACGACGCAGTGATGCGCGCCCACACACCAGCGCCTGAGTATTTCGAAGCCGATTACTTGATGGCGCCCGAAGCCATCGAGGCGCGTCAACTCAAACGGCTGAAAGCACGCGTCGAGCGCGCCAAAGACGTCCCGTTCTACAAGCGACGTTGGGCCGAGGCCGGGTTCGCCCCCGGAGACCTTCAGTCTCTTTCCGACCTAAAGAAAATGCCCGCCTATACGGTCGACGACATTCGCCTGAGCATCGAAGCGAACCCGCCGCTCGGGGACTACCAAGGCGTCGACATCAACAACGCCGTCGAAGAACCCGTGCGAATATTCATGTCCGGCGCGACCACAGGCGCGCCACGGCCAACGCTCTACACCCAGTGGGATCGCGAGGTGGGCGCGATCTTGATGTCGCGCGCCCTCTACATGCAAGGCGTCCGCCCCGGCGACGTTGTGATCAACGCCTGGGCGTACTCGACCCACAATGGTGCCTTTGCGTTCGACGAAGCCCTCCATCGGTGGCTCAACTGCGTGGTCCTCACAACCGGGACAGGCAATGTCACGAGCAGCCGAAGGCAAGCCGAGCTCGCGCACGAGTATCAAGCGACCGCCATCCTGACAACCGGCGACTACTTGCTTCACCTCGCCGAGGTGGCAACCCAGATGGGGCTCGATCCCAAGAAAGACTGGAATCTAAAAGCGCTTCCCAACATCGGTGACCGAGAGCGACTCGAGTCGGTCTTCGGCGTTCCCAATTATCAGTCCTATGGCTTCCACGAAGTGCAGTGGGTCTCGATTGAATGTCCGGAACGACAAGGGCTGCATATCTTCGAAGACGCCTTCGTGGTGGAGATCGTTGATCCCGAAACCGGCGTGCCCCTGCCCGATGGGGAACAGGGCGCAATTTGTATCAGCGAGATCTACAAAACCGGAAGTCCTCAACTCCGTTACAACATCATGGATCTATCGACTCTCTATCCGCGTGAGCAATGCGCATGCGGGAGTTGGTTGCGCCGCATGGCCCCGTTTGCGGGGCGCGGGGACAACATGGTGAAGTTGCGCGGCGTAAACGTTTGGCCCGAAGCGCTTGGCGAGGTGGCACTCGACGATCCGCGCATCGAGAACGAATACTTCGTACGGGCGTACCGAGAGGGCGTGCGCGACGAGATGGTCATCTATGTCGTCACCCGCGCCGAGGGGGAAGCGCGCGAGGCCGTACGAAGTGATGCAGAGGCGCGCTTGAAAGAGCGCTTCGGTGTTCGCATCGGGGTCGCTGCGGTTTCACCGGGTGAGTTGGATGACTGGACGCAGATTCATACCTCGCCAAAGCCCAAGAGGTTTCGGGACGAACGCGCCGAGTCATCGAATGGCGAAGGGAGCTCCTCGTGACGCGCGCCGCATCGGAAGGCTGGATCGATTATTGGTGCAATGGTTTTGCTCCCGCAATGCGCGAGCGCTGGGACGCCGCGATTGACGCCCAGGGAATTCCGCTTCGCGTGCATCCGGGGCCCGACGATAACTTCATTGACCCCGCCGGCATGCTGGCACGCATGGATCAGCTCGGGGTCGCGACGCTTGTGCTTCCCTCAGCCGAACCGCCGACCGTCGATGATGACCCGACTGAATACACACTCTTCACGACACCGCCGAGTGAGATCGCATCGCTTCACAAAGACTATCCGGGCCGGTTCGCGGGTCTCGTGAGTATCGATCCTTGCGGCGGGATGGAGGGCGTTGAGGCCGCTGCGCAAACCCTGGCGCGGCCGGGCTTTGTCGGCCTGCATCTTCACACGCATAGTTTCGATCGACGCTTCGATGATCGCGATCTCTATCCCTACTACGCGCTTGCATCCGACGCGGCTGTGCCTGTCGTCGTGCAAGCGGGAACGTCGGGAGGCCGGATGGCGAGCGAATGCGGTCGTCCCATTGGCATCGACCGGCCGGCTCTCTATTTCGATCGCGTGAACTTCGTCCTCTCACACACGGGCTGGCCGTGGGTCGATGAAGCGCTCGCGATGGCGCTCAAACATCCCAATGTCTTTCTCGGAACAGCCGCTTACCCGCCCCATCATTGGTCGGCGGAGCTTGTTCGTTTCATTCGCGGTGCCGGTCGAGGCAAGGCCATGTTGGGCACGAGTTACCCCGTCGTGGGACATGCTCGTGCGCTTGAGCGACTTGAAGCGCTCGAGCTCGACGCCGAGAGCGAAGCGGCACTCGTGTCGGGTGCTGCGCGACAAGTCTTCCGTCGTATCGAAACGAGTAGTTGACGTACAGCGAAGTGAATTTGAAGGAGGCGTACTGATGCCTGGCACCGTGTACAACATCCCACCGATTCCACCGGACCCGGAGCACACTATTTATGTAGATGCTGGCAACCTTCGTATCGGGGTCGAGCATCGCATTCTCGACGACGCCGAACTCAGCGCCAACTACGAAGGCGCTGAGATGGATGAGATCCAAGCCGCAGTCGACGGGCAGAAGGTCGAAGACAACGGAGTCTCGCTCCACGTCCTCGGACGCGATGATGGTCACGAATACCTTCGCTTCGACATGTTCGAACGAGAACCGCATTACCACTACATCAATCGCAGTGGCGAGTCGCAGCGCATCATCGACTACGACCGGGTCGCGATGGGAGAGATGCTTCCCTGGGCGTTGCATCAATTACGCACCCGTTTGCACGAGATGCTCGATCATGCGGGCGGGCACAGTTTGATCGATAAACTTGAGCCCAACATGATCGATGTCGCGTTACGCGAGGTCGAGACGCTCGCCATCGCTGCCGCGGCGGACTTGGCGCTTGCGACGTCTCATGGTGCACCACGCGACACACGCTGATGTAGTGAGCGATGCTCTGCAAGCTGCATGCGTGACTACACAGCTCACCCAGAAAGAGCCCCTCAACGTGGGACAACTTCGAGCACGTCGAGGTCGATCATGATTTGCGCGAGTCGTCGGAGGTTTTCTTCGGTAATGGCGCGCCCGTAGTTCGCGGTCGGACAGGCCATCCAACCGATTACGAGCCCCCAAAAACTCGCTTGGCGATGGAGCGTCCAGGCGGCCTCGCGGTCGGGCACATTGGTCACGCCATGACTGCGCAAGGCGTCGAGATAGAAGTCAATCAATTCGCGTTCGTGCGCGCGGCGCAACTCGATCGGCAACCCAGTCGTAATGATGTAGGTGAGATCGCGCGCATAGCACCCGCGCAAGGAGAGCTGAAAGTCGAGCCACCCCATGCTCCCATCCTCAAGCACATAGGAATTCCCTAGGTGCGTATCGCCGTGGAGCAAAGTGCGTGGAGCGTCTTCAAATGGGCCGGCGGCGATCTTCAGCATGTCCGCATGAAGCCCTGCAAGCGGTCGGCCGATCTGCGCCAGGATCTCTTTGCGCCAAGGCTCTTCTTCCAAGACCTCCTCAAGACGCCATAGGATCTGCCCAAAGAGCGCCTCCATTCCCCCACCTGAAGGTGTCGCCATCCAACTGAACTCGGTGTCGAGGGCTGGGCTTTCCCAGTGGCGTGCGTGAAGCGCTGCGAGATAACGGATCAACTGGCGAATCTGGTCAAGCGAAACGTCCATCGTCACGTTCGCGAAGACACAACCACGCTCTCGAAGATCTTCCAATACGATTCCGAAGTGGCCCGACTCGCGGTCGAACAGTGCGCCGAAGAAGACCGGTGCTTCGAAGGGCACGTGGGGACGAACTTCGCGGTAGAAGCGGACTTCCGTCTCGTACATCACGCCCGGTGCATGCGGAACGTCGAGCATGGTCTTCAAGACAACTCGGCGCGGCAACTCGGCGGGCGCCGTTCCCTCGGCGTAGTCAAGGTCGAGAACAACACGATCCGCGGTGGAAGCACGACCACTCAGCGCGCGAACCGCTTCGACGACGGTCAGCTTCTCAACAACGAGGCCCGGCCGGTCTTCAGCCAACACTGCCGTCATCAGTTCGGGCGTTAGGTCGTCTTCGTGCTTTGGGAATATAGTTACCGGCATGCTCTTGCTCTCCTGGCTGTCGCGCTGCTCAAGGCGTCGCGCGCGCGGTGATTTTATCGAACCTCTCATGCTCATGGTCACCAATCGCATTCCCACTTTGATCGATCTCTTCAAGCGACCAGCGGAGAACTACGGAATTTCGATGGTCGACCTCGTCTACCCCGACCCCGCGGCGGGCGAAGCGGCAGTCCACCCTAGTCAACTGTCCCTCATCATCAATCAAGACTTGGCTCAGGCGAGCGACGCGAGGGGATGAGTTCATCGCATTCGGCGATGTCGAGTCGGTTTCTGGAGGCGGGGCATTGGGCCGATCCGTGAGCCTCAAACACCGCTTCGGTCCAAGGCTCTGTGTGGGGGCCGCGTTTAGGTCGTCAAACCCTTCGGAATAAAATCGTCATTCTGTCCCGAAGGGCCTGACGACTTACACACTTGTGCCTCACCGCCGCCATGTGCGAATGTATCCCGATGCGGCGCGCCACAATGAACCTCAAATCATTCTGCGGGCCCGGCCTCAAGTGAGTAAGGCCCCCTCGACGCCCATCGCTGCCCCGTCAGCGTCTATTCTCGTCGACCGTCTCAACATCCTCATTCGCACGCGACTGTGGGTGCAGATTGTGGTTGCGATGGTTCTTGGCATCGCGGCTGGCCTCGCCTTGTCCCCAAGCGGCCTCGCGCTTGTTGCACCCCAGACGGCGCAAACTACCGCCGGGTGGCTCGCCCTCCCAGGACACGTATTCCTCGCACTGATCAAGATGATGATGGTCCCGCTCGTCATGAGCTCCATCGTTCTTGGACTCGCCTCGAGTGGCGACCCGGCTCAGCTCAAACGAATGGGCTTTCGTGTTGCGCCGTATTTCCTAACCACGACCGCGCTTGCGGTGTCCGTTGGCGCCGCTCTCGCATTTTGGATCGAGCCCGGCAGCTATCTCGATGCACCGGTAGTGAACAGCTTCTCGCTCGCCGATGCCGGCGCCGCTGACCTAGCAGAACCGTTGCCCGAACGAATAGTTCGCCTGATCCCGAGCAATCCTCTCGATGCTGTGCTCGAGGAGCGAATGCTTCAGGTCGTCGTGCTCTCGATTCTGATGGGCATTGCACTCTTGTCTATATCGCGCGAGCGAGCGTTTATCATTGTCGAGTTTGCAGCGTCAATGCAGGAACTCACAATGAAGGTCGTGAGCTGGGCGATGTTGCTAACGCCTGCTGCCGTCTTTGGGCTCCTTACAGAACTCTGTGTCGAGAGCGGCGTCGACGCAATCATCGGGCTGTCCGTCTACGTTGGAACCGTCCTTCTCGGCCTCGCTGTGCTTGTCGTCTTTTACCTCCTGCTCGTCGCGCTCTTCTCACACCAGCGTCCATTGAAGTTTCTCTCTGCCATCCGCGGCGTGCAGCTCCTCGCATTTTCGACGTCGAGTTCCGCGGCAGTCATGCCACTCTCGATGAAGACAGCGGAGGAAGAGCTTGGCGTGCGCCCTTCCCTATCGCAGTTCCTTGTCCCACTGGGCGCGACGGTCAACATGGATGGGACTGCCCTGTATCAGACGGTCGCCGCAATTTTCCTTCTTCAAGTCTATGGAGTGGACGCTTCGGCGAGTCAGATCGGGCTGCTACTCGCCACGACCATTGGTGCGTCCATCGGCGCCCCGAGTACGCCCGGAGTCGGCATCGTCGTCCTGGCTTCCGTCCTCCAAAGCATGGGCATACCGGCGGCCGGCTTAGGGCTCATTCTCGGAGTCGACCGAATCCTCGACATGACTCGGACCGCGGTCAACGTGACGGGAGACCTCGCTGCATGTGCGGTTGTCGAGCGCTGGTTGCCGCCCGACGAACACACCGAAGATGCGACCACAGTGTGAGCACTCTTCCAACCGGACGCGGGCCAAGGGTGAGCACGGCACCGCTTGAACGGGTCTGGACCCACTCATTTCAAGATGTCATCCAGTAGTGTGTGAGCCATGAACATCTCGCGAACTAGGAAGAAGGCGCTGGGGCGCTGGGAGCTGCTTGCCATCGCTCTTGGGGGCATGGTCGGAGGCGGCATCTTTTCGATCCTAGGGGTCTCCGTCGCCAACATCGGCAACCTTACACCCGTCGCCATCATGATCGGCGGAATCCTCGCACTCGCTTCCGCCTATTCCTATGTACAGCTCGCCAAGCTGTACCAAGACGAGGGAGCCACCTACTCCTTCTTCAAGTTGACATTTCCGAACTCGCCCATGGCGGCCTCCATGATCGGTTGGGTCGTGATCTTCGGCTACATCAGCACTCTGGCACTCTACGCCTTCACGTTCGGTGCGTACACCAGCAGCGCCTTCGATACGCAGTACTCGGCTCTGGCAACAAAGGCGGCTGCCACCGCCGTGCTGATCCTGTTCGCCGTCATCAACCTCATCAGTGTGCGAGGCGTGGGCAAGGCGGAAGACGTGATGGTCTACACCAAACTCATTCTTCTGGGCGTGATCGCCTTGGTTTTGATCCGCTCGGGCAACGAGTCCAACATGCATCCGATCTTCGCGCCCGATCTAAGTGCGTCGATGCTCATCATGACGGCCGCGATTACGTTCGTGGCCTTCGAGGGCTTCCAGCTTGCGATCCACGCCACCGAAGAGACGGCTCGACCCGACCGCGACATTCCTTGGGCCATCTATGTAGCCATCGGCACCGCCACATTGATCTACGTGCTGCTTGCCGTGGCAGCCCTGATGGCGATCCCAAAGGCTGACCTCATCCTCAACAAAGAGTCCGCTCTTGCCATTGGCGCCGCACACGCAATCGGGCCCCCTGGACGGGTGATCGTGATCCTGGGCGCGATACTGGCAACTTGCAGCGCCATCAGTGGAACGATCTTCGGCGCCTCCCGGCTGATGGCCGTCATTGCGATCGACGGCTACCTCCCGGCAATTCTCGCACGCAGGCACAAGGACCACATTCCCGGTTACGCGATCATCGCCATGACGCTCACGGCGATGATCATGGTGATCTTGGGAGGCCTGGAAGAGTTGCTCGAGTTCAGCAGCATCACGTTCATCATCGTCTCGCTGCTGATGGCGCACGCCAACTTCGTTAAACGCAAGGAAACTGGAACGCATCCGCTCCTTGCTGTTGGAACCATGGCACTCCTGGCGATCGCCATGCTGGCGATTCTCCGTTACCAGTGGCTCTTCCACACCCAAGCGTTGGCCGTGACCCTCGTGATCTACGCCACCCTTGGTATCGGAGCGGCGTTCTATGCCCGGCGTGCAAGCTGAACGAACCACTCAGACACATCCCCGTTGAGTCCCGGATCACGGCCGCCACGTGCTCGCAGGGTGCCGTGAAGCAACTAGTGGAATCCTCCGAAAAGCTTCCACCCTCACCAGCGCCCGTTACGCATTCACCCCTGTATAAGTCTCCGCATTCGCCAGAGCGGCGATGCGGTGGACGATGCGGTGTCCCGAGCTGTCGTGCACTGCATAGTGTTGGAGGGCTTGTTGATCCCAGATCAACAAATCACCGAGCGTCCAGTGGTGTCGAAAGCCGAACTCGGGCTTCTGCATGTGGCGAAGCAGGAGGTCGAGCAGCATCGTCGCCTCGATCGGATTAAGGCCTTCGATGAACCGGGTGTAGGTCGAATTAACCGTGATCCAACGACGCCCCGTCACCGGATGCTCCCGCACCACCGGATGCGAGTGGATGAGCCCCTTGGCGAGCGCGTTGGCGACGAGAGGAGCGAGCGGCAAGCCACTGCGCCAGCCGAGTTCGTAGAGGTGCCCGTAGTCGTGGATCGCGGTGAGCCCTTCGAGCAGATTCTGAAACTTCGGAGAAAGGCCATCGTAGGCTTCTGCCATGCTGATGAACGCCGTATCGCCACCCGTCTCCGGGATCAGCTTGGCATGCAGCAGGTTGACGAGTGGAGGGTGCTCCAGAAACGTCTCGTCGGCGTGCCAGGAGTCGGCGCGGTTTCCGGCTTCGCTGTCCACGACTGTAATCTGCGGCGTTTCCTCGTGCTGGCTGAACTGGTCGGTCGCATGCTCTTCGGGCACCCCGAAACGCAGCGCGATCTCGAGGTGCTGCTCGGGCGTCATGGTCGTTGCAGGGATCGCGATGACCTGATGTTCGTAGAGCGCATCTGCGATGCCATCAATCGTCTTCTCGCTAAGCCCTGCTTCGAAATCGATGCCTTCGATGCGGGCTCCCATCCGACTGCCGATCTTCTTGACCTTCATTGCCTCTTCCTCTTCATGCTTGATCCGTGTCTGAATTCGCGGCGGGCCCTACTCAAGGGCCAGCAATTCCAAGCAGCATTTTCCGGACCACCGACACTAGCCACTCTGACAAGCGGACCCGATCGGCGCTCCAAGGCTCGCCCCCGAACGTACCCGATTCGGCATGCCTCTTTGCTCGCGTATCGGGCGAGCCGGAGGAGCCACATGGCTCGTCAACCCTCTCCCCGAGTTCAAGGGGAAGCCCTCGCCAGGCAATCGAGTGAGGTCATTGCGTGCGTTGTTGATGGTGCCTCACAGCTTGGCGTCTCGAGCCATCGCGTGTGCATGTGTGTGGAGAGAAGCGCGAGATCAAGTAAAGACGAGCAGCGATCGACGGGGAAGGTCGTCATCCCCCTTCATTCGACCCTCTCCATCTAGGTCGTTGCGCTGCCCAACAAGCCGTTGCGTCGACGACTCAAGCCCAACCCCACGAGTCCAACCCCGAGAAGAATCGCCGTACCGGGCTCCGGAACGGCGCCTGGGTTTTCAAAGCCATCAAAGTTCGTGTCGTCTAAGGTTGCGAACGGGCTTCCATCCACCGAGAAGCGAAAGGTCACGTTGCCAGCGCAGCAGCCTTCGAACCCCACCCAACCGAGTGAGTACGTTTCGTTTTCAGCCAGCGTCAATGCCATGGTCAGGACGTCGGGGTTGCTCCAGTCGTTGGCCCACCAGATGTCATCCGTTGTCACGAACTCGTCGAGAACCGTACCGGTGCCAACATGAACCGCCTTAGAAGCGCCGCCTCGCCCCCAGTCGGTACCGACTTGAAACGTGTAGACACCAGACACGGCTGCAGTAAAGGTGGTCGTAATCGAGGTGCTGTAGTCGGCGTTGGTCGCAGCACTCGCGCCAGAGGTCACGCCATCGATTCCCGCAATCGTCAGAGCAGCTCGAAGAAACCCCGACTCGTGTTCCAGAACAAGATCATCGTACGTGTCACCGGTGACGACTTGATACGTCGAATCGCGAAACGCCAGATCAAAAGAAATCGCCTGTGCCTGTGAACCTGCCACAAGCAACGTGACTACCATTACAAGCAAAGCGACATGGAACCAAACGCCGCCACTGTGCCCCAATTGCAGAAGGCTGGCTCTCGATCGAACGCGTTGTATCGAAGCCGCTGTTAGCTGTCGTCGTTGCATGAAGCCACTGCCATGAAGTCGTATGCAACCAAGCGACTGTGCCTTGATTGTGGGGTGTCTTCACTAGGTCGGCTCTAGGGCGTTCCCCCTTGACGTCAAACCCCCCATTCACGCAATGAATCTAGGCCCTACGCAAGTAGCGTGCAGTTTCTAAGCAAGGCGAATGAACTTCCACCTAACCCTGGGGCAGGCCTTCGCATCCTACCGCCCGCGAAACTCTGGCTTGCGCTTCTCGCGAAACGCGCGGATCCCCTCGCGCACGTCTTCGGAGCGGCCGACAGCCTTTTGGTTGCGTGCCTCAAGATCGAGAAGACCCTCAAAGCTCAAACTCTCACCTGCGTACACCGCATCCTTCGCAGCGCCGTAGGCCAAAGTCGGCCCGTGGGCGAGACGTTCCGCGAACTCGGACGTGGCGTCGGCCAATGCATCCGCTGCCACCACTCGATTCACGAAGCCAAGGCGCAACGCCTCGGCCGCGTCGATGATGTCGCCGAGGAAGAGCAACTCGAGAGCCTTCGCGGTGCCCACCAACTCGCGCAACATGTGCGAAGCGCCGCCATCCGGCCCAAGGCCAATACGGGAGAAGACCACACCAAAGCGCGCAGCCTCCGACGCGATGCGTAGATCTGCGGCCAGCGCCAAGCTGCAACCGATACCTACAGCGTCACCGTTAATGCTCCCGAGCACGGGCTTCGGAATTCTTCTGAGACGAAGAATGCAGCGGTTGCCTCGGTCGAGGATGTCTCCGCCTGCATCGCCAGGAAAACTCGGAGCTTCGGTGCGGCGACGCTCTTCCTTTGAGACTGGCATCAAATCGGCCCCCGCCGAGAAGCCGCGCCCCGCTCCAGTCAAGACCACAACCCGCACTGCGTCGTCCGCCTCGATCTCAAGGAGCACGCGTTCCATCTCGAGAAACAGGCCAGTCGTTAATGCGTTGCGCGCCGCGGGACGGTTCAGGGTTAGCGTCGCAACACCGCTTTGCGTCTCGAAGAGAAGGGCTGGACCAATGCTCTGTTCATCGCGATTCGTCATATCGTGCCTACCGCCCTCGCCGGAAATTCACTTCCAACGATTTATTAGTGATCGGAATCGATCCAGGCCACCCGCTTCTTCAGTTCATCCGGCGCGGTCCGCTGCCAATAGCGCGCAGCTGCGGCGAGTGACTTCTCCATAATTTCTCTCGCTTGCTCGGCCTCACCGACTTCGATTTCTCGGATCACCTTCTCGTAGTTGGCGAGCGCCAAGCGCCGCTGTTTCTCGTCCCAAGCGTTCCCCACCGCCTCACTCATTCGGTGCAGTGCATCCACCAGAACCGCAAGCACACGGTTGCCTGAGGCCGCAGCAACAAGACTCATGAAACGTCGCGCCTCTTCGGTAAAGAGGTCGAGGTCTCGCACACCTGTATGCATGCGGGCAATGCTCTCTTGAAGTGTCGCAATGTCATCGCGCGTCGCGTTCTCAGCCGCCTGGTATGCCAACAATGGGTAGATCGCACGACGCGCGTCGATCACCGAGCTGAACGACGCATCCGTAAACTGAAGGTGAAGTGAAAGCACACTCGCGAGATGTCCGGCGCCTGGAACGCTCACCACAGGTCCGCCACCCGGGCCGGCCTTGATGCGCAGGGCACCTTGAAGTTCGAGAAAACGCAGCGCCTCTCGGATCGTCGCACGCGCCACACCAAACTTCTCGACCATGATGTGCTCAGAGACGAGGCGCGCGCCGGGTCGCAAGCCTCGACGTTGAATCTCGCGGACGAGTTTACGGGCGATGCGAACGGCGGCGCGTTCACTCGGTTTTTTTCCCTTTGTATTGGGATTCGTCTTGACCGGCATACAGCGAATTCCTGGTGTGGTCCGTGAAAGACCGCCCGTTGATAGTCGAGTTGACGATTGAATAACTAGTATCATAGTATTGCCTTCGCGCATCTCACCCGCAACGGTTCGAAGTATTCGGGGGTATCTATGTCAATCGCACTCACAGCAGAACATCAAGAACTCGCCCGAGTAGCTGGTAGCTTCCTCGCTACCCACGATGCGCGGAACGAAGCGCGCGCATTACTTGAAGCACCGGTCGAGGGGATGCCTTCCTTCTGGAAAGAGATGGCCGAACTCGGCTGGATGGGACTTCACATCAACGAAGCCCACGGAGGCCAGGGCTTCGGGCTTGAGGAACTCGCAATCGTCGTCGAAGAACTTGGCTTCGCGATGGCGCCTGGCCCCTTCCTCCCGACGACCCTAGTTGCGGCGCTCTTGCATGAAGTTGGCAGCGATGAAGTGCGACGAGACCTATTGCCGGCACTCTCGGACGGTTCGGTTGTGGGCGCGGTGGGCCTCAGCGGCAACCTGGTACACAGCACGGATGGAACGCTTCAAGGATCAGCAGGGCTGGTGCTTGGTGCCGAAGTCGCAAAGATATTCTTGGTATGCGTTGGCAATGATGTTGCCCTACTTCGCGCCGACCAAGCCGGCGTCGGCGTCTCAACGCAAAAGAACATTGATCCGTCTCGTCGCGTCTGCGCAATTGACTGTGATGCAGTCGAAGTCTCGGCAAAGAATCTGTTCCCTGGCGCACGCAAAACACTAGAGCGACTGGCACGCACTCTTGTCGCCGCTGAAGCTGCGGGCGGCGCGCGCGCCTGCACCGAGATGGCCACCGAGTACGCGAAAGAGCGCCAGCAGTTTGGTCGTCCCATCGGGACGTTTGGCCCGGTCAAACATCACTGCGCCAACATGCTGGTCGCCACCGAGCAAGCAACCGCCGGAGCTTGGGGCGCAGCACGCACAGACCTCGACCCCGCGCAGGCCGATCTCGCGGCTGCCGTCGCCCAGAGTCTTGCCCTGCCCGCCTTCGCGTTCTGCGCAAAATTGAACATCCAGGTGCACGGCGGCATCGGGTACACGTGGGAACACGATGCTCACCTCTACCTTCGCCGAGCGACTGCACTCGAAGCATTGTTCGGGCCAGTCGATCGCACCCGCGAAGACGTCGTCCGCTTGTTGGGCGAAGGTGTTGTCACAAAGAAGACAATCGCCCTCCCGGCAGAAGCTGAAGACTATCGCGCATCGGTGCGAGAGTTTGTTGACGTTTACCGCGGGCTTCCCGAGGACGAAAAGCGAAAGGCCGTCAGTGACAGTGGCTACCTCGTGCCGCACTGGCCGAGGCCATGGGGGCGCGATGCGGGCCCGATCGAACAACTTGTCATCGAACAAGAGTTCAAAGGCGTGCGGCGTCCCGACCTTTCGATCAGCGGCTGGAACACGCTCACCATTGCCCAAAACGGAAACCCCGAACAGCTGAAGCGCTTCGTGCGACCCAGCCTCGAGGGCGAGATCGAGTTTTGCCAACTGTTTAGCGAGCCCGGAGCAGGCTCCGACGCGGCCGCAGTGCAAACCCGCGGCGTGAAGGTCGACGGAGGGTGGCGAGTTTCCGGACAAAAAGTTTGGACCAGCGGCGCCCAGTTTTGCAATCGCGGCTTCGCAACCGTGCGCACAAACGCCGACGCGAGCAAGCACCAGGGTATCAGCATGATGGTCGTCGACATGCACGCCGAAGGTGTTGAGGTACGACCCCTGCGACAAATCACCGGGCACTCCCACTTCAACGAAGTGTTCTTCGATCAAGTGTTCGTCCCCGACGCGGACGTGGTCGGGGCTGTCGATCAGGGATGGGCGGTCGCGCGGAACACCCTTGGCAACGAACGCGTATCGATTGGTGGCGGATCCGAGGGCGGGATGCCCGGCGGGCCGAACCTGATTGCCTTACTCAAGAAATACGCACCAGAGGATCTCGGTGCCGCCCGTGAGGTGGGGGCTGCACTCGCGCAAACTGAGTCGATCGCCTTACTGAACCTTCGCGGTGTCATCCGCGCAGTAGAGGGTTCGGAGCCAGGCGCAGAGGCCAACGTAACGAAGCTCCTCGGTTCCGATGTCGCCCAGTTGAAGGGTGCGTTGGCCGCGCGAATCGTCGGAACGTCGGCGGCGGTAAGAGAAGGCGAAGAAAGAAGCATCGCGACCTGGTTGCTCGCAACCATGGGCGCATCGATCGGCGGCGGCACTTCGGAGATCGTTCGCAACCAGATTGCAGAACGGCTCCTCGGTCTTCCCCGAGATCCATTGATCAAATAGGCGCGGCCGCGTGCTCAAGTAGTGGTCGCCACTTTTAAGGGAGATGAGCGTCATGGCGAGCGATCCGAATGAGAAGAAGCCCGCGCCCCACCGCATGGTGAAGTGGTCGCCCCCCTATCGACGTGAAAATGTCGAACAACCTGAATTCGATCTGATCGATATCGAGATCGACGGCCCGATCGGTCGCATCATTTTGAACACCCCCGAGAAGCGCAACCCACTCGGCTACGAACGACTCCTGCAGATCGAGATGGCCGCAAAACTGATGGAACTCGATCGTGAGGTTCGGGTCATCATCATCAAGGGCCAGGGGTCGTGTTTTTCTGCGGGCTACGACATGACGCCGGTCAAGAAGGGCGAGCGCCAGCGCAACATGCCGCCCGGGGGTTACATCGACCCGGAGCGCGATCGCCTCTGGCAATCGTACGACCTCGAGCATGCGCGTGTGTACATGACGCTCTTCGACTTACAAAAGCCTGTGATCGCGCAAATCCATGGTGCGTGCCTCGCCGGAGCGACGGAGCTCGCGGGTTTTTGCGACCTGCGCGTCGTTGCCGACAACGCCAAGATCGGTTGGCCGGTCGGCCGCAACTGGTCTCCGGGCAATCTTCAATACATTCCCTGGCTCGTCGGAATGACGCGCGCCAAATACTACATGTTTACCTGCGAGCCCATGAGCGGCACCGAAGCGTTTCAAGCGCAGTGGGCGTCGGAGTCAGTCCCTGAGGAAAAACTTGAGGAACGCACCGAAGAGTTGGCGCAAAAAATCGCCCTCACACCAACCGACCTCATCATGCTCACCAAGCGAAGCATCAATCGGCAATTCGAAATCATGGGCTTTAAAACCGGCATTGCCGCCAGCGTTGACCTGCTAGCCGTGTCGGGCTTTCGCGATCAAGGGCTCTACGCGAGAAAAACGAAGGACGGCGAAGGCGGCGAGGACGAGTTCATGATGCGCTCGCACCGCGATGGTCTCAAGGCTGCATTGAAGTGGCGGGAAGAGACATTCGGGAATCGCTACCGCGACGATGGCAGCACCGATAAAAACCCCGATGACAACGACACACCGGACGACGACGAAAAGGGGAAGTCATGAAACTCGGATTGATGCTCGGCTACTCGGGCGCCGAAATGACCTTACCCGTCAAACTCGTTCAACATGCGGAGAAGCTCGGCTTTGACTCCGTTTGGACGGCCGAAGCCTACGGCTCTGATGCAACGTCGCCGCTTGCCTACCTAGCCGCAGTCACAAAGCGTATTCGCTTGGGCACCGCGATCATGCAGCTTGCTGGCCGCACGCCAGCCATGGCCGCAATGCAGGCCGCAACCATCGACGCGCTCGCCGGCGGCGATCGCTTCATCGCCGGCCTCGGCGTGAGTGGGCCGCAAATCGTCGAGGGGTGGTACGGCCAACCTTGGGGCAACCCGTATTACCGGATCCGCGACTACGTCCAGATCATGCGCAAAGTCTTCGAGCGCAAGGAAGGACTCACGCACGAGGGCAAGGAAATATCGCTCCCCTATCAGGGAGAAGGCGCCATGGGGATCGGC
>JBLHOB010000003.1:0-23890 GCA_047619425.1 Myxococcota bacterium | reverse complement strand
TCGATATCGACATCCGCGGCAAAGCCGTCCAAGCTCAGGTTGTCGAGACACCTTTTGTGGCCAAGGTCGATGTGACCAAGGTCGTTTGACCACTTACGTAACAACAATATTAGACCAACCAATTAACATGCTGAATGCCAGGAGAACACGTTGTCAGACTCTTTGATCCCCGACGACTCGCTGTACACGGAACAAGATGAATGGATTCGCTGGGAAGATGGCCGCGTTTACGTAGGCATCACCGACTACGCCCAACAACAACTCGGCGACATCGTTTTCGTCGAACTTCCCGCCGTCGGCAGCACGATCAACAAAGACGAGACCTACGGAGTGATCGAGTCGGTCAAGGCAGTCTCAGATCTATTCGCTCCGGTGACCGGTGAAGTCGTCGCTGTAAACAGCGAGCTCGCCGACATCCCCGAGCGCATCAACGAAGAGTGCTACGGCGACGGCTGGTTGCTGCAGATCATCCCAACCGACGAAGACGAGCGCGACGCCCTACTCGAGCCCAGCGCCTACGGGAAATACCTCGAAGACCGCGACGCGTGAGCGAGTGACGCGAACACTCGCGCCGCTGTGCCTGCTGCTGGGGCTCGTATTGAGCACCGGCTGCGTCCAAAACGACGGAACGCGCTGGACGCCGCTACAACCCTTTGAGTTGATGAGCCTCGACAATGAGCGCGAGCTCGGCATGGAAGTCGATGTCGAAATTCAGCGCCATTTCCGTCTCATCAGCGACCCGGTTGTGAGCGGTTTCCTCAATGATCTAGGCCAACAGATTGTCGCGGGGGTCGAGCCGCAACCCTTCATCTACCGATTTCAGATCGTCGAAGCCCCGCAGCTTAACGCCTTCGCTGTCCCCGGCGGCTATATCTACTTCCATACCGGGACCCTGATGGCAGCCGGAAGCGTCGATGAACTCGCCGCCGTCATGGCCCACGAAGTCGCACACGTAAACAAACGGCATCTGGCCCACCGCCGACAAGACCGCCAGATTCCGAGCTTGCTCACCCAGGCTGCTCTGATCGCGGCGAGCGTTGCAAGTCAGAACGCCGCCCCCTTGCTCACCGGCATGGCGATCAACGTCGCGGTGGATCTTCACTATTCGCGCACCGACGAGGCTGAATCTGATCGCCTCGGTGCCGTTTATGCATCCCGAGCCGGCTTTGACCCGGGGCAAGCTGCCCATTTCTTCAGTCGCATTCTCGACCAACAGGCGCGCATCCCCGACACCGTCCCTCCCTACCTGTTCAGCCATCCCGACGTGGCCGATCGCATCAGTACGATTATCGAGCAATCGAAAACTCTGCCTCGGATCCGCGAACCAGCACCCGGTACTCATGAACGATTCAACGCCATGCAGGCGCGGCTCGCACAACTGATCGACGCCAGGCGCCTCGAACTCCCGGGCCTCGGGGTTGCCACAGACCACTCGGGCAACGACGCCGAACTCGCGCGGGTAGCCACCCTTGTCGGAGCGGGCCAAGAGCACGAAGCCCTTGCTGCCCTCGCAGTCCTTTCCATCGCCGACCCCGAGGACCCTCGCGTCCCATTTATGATCGGCGATGTGCTCTACGAATCCCAGCGAACCGAGGGCGCCATCGCAGCCTACCGGCGCACGATCGAACTCGACTCTGCGCGCCCACTTGTCTTCTTCAAACTCGGCCTTGCCTACCGCGACGCCGGGGACAGACATCGCGCGGTCTACGCGTTCGAGCAGGCACTGCGACGCAGTCGCGCCTCAGCATCCCTCGCGTCGAGAGCCCAGTGGGAGAACATCAAGCTCACGTTTGGCGTGATTGGCGAGGCCGGCTTTGCCAGCGCCAGCGCCGAAGCAAGTCATGGCTCCCCCGTCGACCAACAAATACAGAGATACCCCGCCGGCACGGCACAACTCGTTTGGTGGGGACGCGTGTCCGGACCGGTACTCGCCCAGAAAAAGGCCATCGAAGTGCGTTGGCGCGACCCTACCGGCGCCGTCGTAGAGCAAGGCACACCCGATGATGCGGGCCGGGTCTACCTCGCGTCACGCATCGCTCCGGAGGTCGTGATGCAAGGAGAGTGGCGAGTCGAGGTCATCCTCGACGAGCGCGTCGTACACCGCTCAAGCATCCAAGTCGGTGCCGATCACGATGGCAATGACAATGACAATGACAGTGGAAACGCCGAGAAGGACGACGCGAAAGACAACGACAGCGTCTAGTCGACGCGACCCGATGTCGCGTTGTAAGTCCCTTGCAAAGATCCGCCTTGCCGATTGCAGCGATTCCTCGTCGCACAAATAGGCCGCGTGGTTAACCGCTTGGCAAGTCACTGCGAAGACGCTGGCGAGCAACCTCGGACCACGAACCGGCGGGGTCGAGCTGCAGGTAGCGTCGCCAATGATCGCGACTGCTCGCATGCGATGAGAGTCTTTCGAAGAGCAACGCCATGTTGACGTGGAGCTCTGCATAGAAGGGGTCGCTGCGCAGAGCCGAACGGTAGTGGCTCAACGCCATTTCGTCACAGCCCTCTTCTTCCAACAAGTTTGCCAGGTTGAAGTGGGCTTCGACGTGTCGACAGTCGATCTCCAGGCAACGTTCGAAACGCCGCCGCGCCGGTGCGGCCTTGCCAGCGTTGTAGAGCACGGCGCCCAGGTTGCAGTGTGCGTCGGCAAAACTCGGATCGAGTTCGACGCACTGCTCGTAGGCTTTCATGGCCTCTTTGTACGTTGCAGGATCTGCATCGAGACTGCACCCGCGCTCGAAGAGCGACATGATCTCATCTTGGGTTTGCAGAGCATTTTTGGGCAACGGCTCACTGATCGACGTTAGCCCCGCACCGTCTCCCCCAGCGGCGGACGGGCCAAAGTCGAGCACCATCTGGCCTTCGGGTTCGATCAACACCCCTTCGTGCTTGACCACGATGCGCTCACTGCCGTCGCTCCACAATCGCAGTGCCGCAAGCGGGTCGTCGAGGTCGGGAATATTTTCCTGCAACACGCTTACCGCACGGCGAATACGCCGGACCGAAATGCCACGGTCAACCAATGTGAGCATCGCTCGCACGCAAACGAGATCGCGGAAGTCGAAGTCCGGGCCAACCAAAGGCTCGGTCGCTTGTGCGACCGCAACCTCTCCTTCTGAATTGATCAACGCGGTTCGCTTCCAGCGTCGCAAGCGAGCGGGAGAAACCTTCAGAATATTTGCGGCGTCGAGTAGGGTGTACGTGCTCACGTGAGCATTAGATTACAACGCGGCGCGCGACTCAAGCGAAAAATCTTCACTTCCGTTTGAGAACGAAAACAATCTGCGCCACAAACGGTCGTTCAGCGGACAATCACGTCCCACCTCGGCCGCAACCGATGCCGGTTCGACCCTGCCTAACGCTGGAACATCGTGCTATCAAACGCCTCGCTATTCGGGTGCACGAAAACAGTGGAAGCGTTTCTGCGGCTGGTGCCCGGCCCGGACTTCAAATCCGGTGGGGGGCGTGGCGACACGTCCCCGGCGGGTTCGATTCCCGTCCGCTTCCGCCACGATTTATAAGACCGCCGCCGGCGCTTTATCTATAAGCCCGCCGCGGGCGCTTGATCTGCAAGCCCGCCGCCGGCGCTTTGTCCAAAAGGCTGCTGCGGGTGCTGTCCGGACAAGCCAGCCGCTGGCGCTTCTCGACGGGGCCGCTGCCGAGGCTTCGAGATCGTGAGTGTCGAGCAGCCTGTGGCGCCTAGGGCGATTTCTTCGAGGTAGAGAGCCCAACGGCAGACACGGTGATTTGCTTCCGCCCTAGATGCGGCAGTGGAGTTGACCGTGACGGTTCTTGCGTGCGCGCTGCATGCGGGGTTCTTCCCGGCGCTTGCGAGTTGGATCGCAAGACCGTGTTATGCTGGTAGGGGAGATCCTCCCCGGGAGACCGCATGAGCCAACAGGATGACACCGAGCCAAGTCGGAAACTGACGCTGCTCGAACAGACTGTGCGGGAGAACATGCCCCCGCCCCGCAGCGGTATGGCCCTTCCACACTTCTCCGATCGTGCTGACCGATTGCTTGGCGTCCTCGAGGCACAGCACTCCTGGGTCATGGAGATCGATCACACAGGCTCTCTCACCTACACCAACGACCTCATTGAAGAAATTATTGGCTTCACCGCCGACGAGTGTTACGCGGACGATCATCTCGAGTTTCATCCAGACGACTTACCGATCCTCGTGGCGACCGGGCAGGAAATTCGATCGACGGGCAAACCGGTCACGAACGAAATGCGGATGCGTCACAAGCTCGGCCACTGGGTTTGGATCAAAACCACAGCCATCGGCTGGATGGACGACAAGGACGACTACTTCACCCTGATCTTCATTCAGGACATCTCCGACATCAAAAAGGCCGAAGCCCGCGAGCGCGCGAGTGAGGCACGCTACAACGTGGTCGCGCAGATGAGTTGCGATCTCATCACCGAGATGGACCACAGGGGTCGCTATCGCTACATCGGCCCCGGCTCGGAAGAGATCCTCGGCTATACGGTCGAGGAAATTCTCAAACTCGAGCCGTGGTATCTACTTCACCCCGAAGATCGCGAACGTGTCCGTGAGCAGTTTACTCACCAGTTTGTCTCGCCCACCGAAACCATCCGCCCCAACCGCAGCCTGCGAATGATCGAGGCGCGTTTCCGACACAAGGACGGCCGTTGGCTGTGGTTTGAAACCCAGGGCGTCACCTACCCGCGCGAAGGAGGCGAGACCCGCTATCTCGCCGTCAACCGCGACGTCAGCGAGCGCGTCCTCGCCGAAGAGCAGCGACGCGAGTTCGAAGAGGGTATGCAGCGCTCCCAAAAACTCGAAAGCCTCGGGGTCCTAGCCGGCGGCATTGCCCACGACTTCAACAATCTCTTGACGCCCATCATGGGCTCGGCGGGCCTGGGCTTGATGGAGTTGCCCAAAAACTCTCCGGTGCGTGCTCGAATGCAGACCATTCATCGCGCGGCAAAGCGCGCAGCGGCGCTCACCAACCAAATGCTCGCCTACGCGGGACAGAAGCCACTGCGGGTTGAGCGCGTCGATCTTACGGCGCTGGTCGAAGACATCAGCGAACTCGCCACGGCTTCGGTCGCCGGCAAGGCGACAATCGACCTGCAGCTCGAACGCGACCTGCCCTGTGTCGAAGGTGAGGCGGCGCAATTGACCCAGGTAATTATGAACCTGATCACAAATGCGGCCGAGGCACTCACAGAGGGCATGGGCAAGCTGACGATCCGCACCGGGCACGTATCGATCGATAAACCGGCCACAAACATCTTGTTCGCAGAGACCATGCCACTTGGCGATCACGTCTTCTTCGAGGTGAGCGACTCGGGTTGCGGCATGGACAAGGAAACCGTCGAACGAATTTTCGATCCGTTTTTCACGACCAAGTTCACGGGCCGCGGCCTTGGTCTTGCGGCGGTGTCCGGCATCGTTCGTGGCCACCGTGGTGGCATCCACGTAAAAAGCACCCCTGGCGAAGGCACGACCTTTCGGGTCACCTTCCCCGCGGTAACGGGCCCAAGCGCCCCGGCGCCCGTCGAATCAACCCTGGCCAGAGACTTTCACTCGACAGCCACCGTCCTAGTCGTTGACGATGACGAGGGCGTACGGGATCTCGCCAGCGAGGTGCTGCGTCGTGTTGGCATGACTGTGCTCGTCGCCGCGGATGGTCACGAAGGCGTCAAGCTATTCGAACGCCATCCGGACGAAATCGACGTTGTGCTACTCGACCGCACAATGCCCCACCTGAGCGGTGCCGATACGTTTGAAGCCATTCAAGCAATTCGCCCCAAGGCCAAAATCGTGCTGGTGAGCGGATACTCCGAAGAACGGGTGACCGCCGAGTTGGGTGGACTCGCTCTGGCAGGCTTCTTGAAAAAACCCTTCTTTCCCGAGACCTTGCTCCTTAAGGTTCAAGAAGTGCTTGACTAATGCGTGACGCGCCCGTCGACGCAAAAGAACACGTCGAAGAGCAAGGCTAAGACAAGGTCGGAGACAAGGCCGACGGTTGGTGTGTCATACGCCCGCCCGCGCGTCTGAGTTGGTGAGCCGGGTATCGGCTCCGCCCCACGAGGTGCCTGGCAGTCAGCGCGTTTGCAGAGTCACGCTCGAGGCAGGCAATCGATCGAGGACGGCCGCCACGTCATCTTGGAGATAGACCTTGCCGCCGTCAGCGATGCTCCGAGCCCCCTCGGCGCGCCACACGATGCGCCCGCGTCTTTCGCGAAAATCAATCTCGAGCTTCAACTCTTGACTGTCGCGTCGCTGGAGATTTGTCCCCTCAATGATGTAGGAGTTTGAGGTTGAGAAGCTCGGCACGAAGCGCTGGGCAAACGGCACCTCGACCCAACGCGATAGCGGGGTCAATGTCAGCTGATAGTCGACATAGAGATCCGCGTCGGCGGCCACCTGTACAAAACCTCGCTGCTCGAGCTCGCGCTCGATATGCGAGGCGATCTTCGCATCGAAGGAACGCGCGTCGTGATT
The DNA here is from genome assembly GCA_047619425.1 of Myxococcota bacterium. Lineage (GTDB taxonomy): Bacteria > Myxococcota_A > UBA9160 > UBA9160 > UBA4427 > DUBZ01. The sequence continues at coordinate 17,406 of JBLHOB010000003.1, read as the reverse complement.
GGGCGAAGTCACGCGGTAGGTGAACTCGGGCGCCGAGGCAGCATCGGAGACTGCTAGCGGCGGCTCGTGACGCAGAAAGCTCCAAGTACGAGCTTCCGACACGGTATCCATCTCGCGGGGCGTAATTTCTACAAGCGACGCACAGCCCACATTGAATCCGACGAGCAAACAAACGATCCCAGTGGATACGAGCAATCGCATACACAACTCCGATACGACTAGCGGTGCGCACTACCAGAGTAGGCGCGGTGATCGTCACGCGTCAATTTCGCCCCACGACACGCCGCCCAGCGATCTCTCGCAGTGGCACCTCTGCCGGTCGCGCCGCTTCGATTGCCTAGACGGAAGATGCGGCCCGCAGTGCCGCGCCTGTATGAGAGGCCTCGACGGCGGCAACTTCCTTGGGACTTCCCGTTGCAACCAGGGTTCCACCGCCCGGCCCGCCCTCAGGCCCGAGATCAATCACGTGATCCGCCTGCACGATCACATCGGTATTGTGTTCAACGACAACGACACTCCCGCCAAATTCGACGAGCTCAACCAGGCAGTCCATCAACACATCGACATCCTTGGGATGCAAACCCGTCGTCGGTTCGTCGAGCACAAACAACGTCCGCGTTGCTCCCTCAGCCAACGCCAGTGCAAGACGCATACGCTGATGCTCTCCGCCCGAAAGCGTCGACAGGGGTTGCCCCAATGCGAGATACCCCAGACCCACACGAACCAGAGGCAATAGGCACCGAACGATCCGCGGGTGGTCAGCGAAGATCTCAATCGCCTCTTCGATTGACAGCGCGAGCACGTCGGCGATCGAAAGACCATTGATATGAAAGTCGAGCACTTCGCGGCGATAGCGGCACCCGCTACACACATCACACGGCACTCTCACATCGTCGAGGAACTGCATGTCGATTACGACCAGGCCGCTTCCCTCGCACGCATCGCAGCGCCCGCCAACCACGTTGAAGGAAAACCAACCCGGCGCGACACCGGCAAGTTTGGCCTCCCGAGTTGCCGCAAATGCTTTGCGAATTCCGTCGAACGCCTTAGTGACCGTCGCCGGGTTCGAACGCGGACTGCGACTCACCGCGCTCTGCCCAACCACCACGACGCGATCGATGTATTTTGCTCCGCCGACCGAGCGACATGCACCTGCTTCACTGTGCATGCTTTCGACGGTGGAGAGTGAAGGATCTTTCAACGCACGCAACAAGTTGCCGACAAGTACCGAATGCACGAGGGTCGACTTGCCCGCCCCCGACACCCCGGTGATGGCAACCAGGCAGCGCAGTGGCACGTCGACATCCAAGTCGGAAAGGTTGTTCTCCGATGCACCTCGAATCGTCAGACACCGCTCAGAGGTGTCCGCGAGTCGGGACGCAGTTCGTTGGGCGTATTCACCGCGCAGGGCCTTTGCGGTGACCGAGCTTGGATGCTCCCTCACCTCATCTACGGACCCCGCCGCCACGATCATGCCGCCGCGACTGCCTGCACCGGGGCCGAGATCGATCACGTAGTCGGCCGCGCGCACGATCTCCCCCGCGTGCTCGACAACGACAACGGTATTGCCTTGATCACGAATCGCATAAAGCACGCGCAGTAGCTGGGCCATGTCTCGTGCGTGCAGGCCAATCGAAGGTTCATCCAGCACGTAAAGCACCGACGTCAGGCTTCCACCCAAGGCCGTGGCCAGCTGAATTCGCTGTGCCTCGCCTCCCGACAATGTGCGCAGCTGGCGATCGAGCGTGATGTAGCCCAGGCCAACGGCCTCGCTCGTCGCGAGTCGCGTAGCCAGCAAGTCGAGGAGCCTGCCCGCCAACTCCTGCTGGTGGTCCGTCCATTCAAGCGCATGGAGCCAACTCGCGAGGCGTCCAATCGAAAAGGCCGTCGCGTCTCCCATGCTCTTATCGCCGATAAAGACCGCGCGGGCGTCGGCACACAAACGCGTGCCCGCGCAATCCTCGCAGCGATCAAAGCGGCGGTAGCGTGCGATCGTGGTACGGGCCTGTACCCGGTAGCGGCGTCCCTCGAGCCAGTCGAAGTAGCCGCGAACACCATACCAATCGACGTCGTCCTTCCCTTCAAAGACACACTCGCGCTGAGCAGCGGTGAGCCTTGCAAACGGCGTATCGATGGGAATTTTGAGGACCCGGCATGCTTCGACGAGGTCGCGCTGCATGCCCTTGCCACTGGGTGTGGCAAAAGGAGCAATCGCACCTTCGGCGATCGACTTGGTCGGCACTGGAACTACACGCTCCCAGTCAACTTCGGCGGTTCGCCCAAAACCGCTACACGCTTCACAGGCGCCCAAGGGACTGTTGAACGAAAACAATGCGGGAGTCGGATCTTTAAACTGCCTGCCGCAACCATCGCAAGCAAACCCCTGGCGATAGCGGGCGGGCGCCTCGCCCGGCTCGAAGGCGACGACCTCGCCCGCGCCTTCGCGAAATGCCGACGCGACCGCCTCAACCAAGCGTGCGTGCTCTTCGCCGGGCTTTGGGACCACGCGATCGATCAACAGCAACGCCTCCCCCCAATGGGCCTTCAGAGCCTTCAGAGTCAACTCTGCAACGTCGATCACCTCGCCATCGGCGCTCACCAGCCGACCAAAGCCCGAGGCCAGCAAGCGAGCTTTGCGCTCGCGAAGCGTCTCTTTGCCCACGGCCACAAGTGGCGCTGCAACAATGAGTCGCTTGCCGGAAAAACGCTCCAAGATCCGACCGGCCACGGCAGTGACGCCGCCCGGCTGCGCCGGAATCTCACAATCGGGGCAACGCGTCTCACCGACTTTCGCAAAGAGCAGGCGCAGCAAGTCTACGATCTCGCTCGCGGTACCGACGGTCGAGCGAGCGTTCTGAACGCTCCTGCCTTGCTCGATCGCGATGGTCGGAGGCAGATTCGAAATGAAGTCCACTTCGGGACGCGGCAGCCGTTCGAGAAACTGTCGCGCATAGGTGGACAAAGACGTGACGTAACGACGCTGCCCCTCGGCGTACAGGGTGTCGAAAGCCAGCGTCGACTTTCCCGAGCCCGATACGCCCGTAACGACCGTGAGCTTGCCCAGCGGGATGCGACAATGCACGCCCTTCAAGTTGTGGGAGCGTGCGTTGTCAATCGTAATGGCGTCGTCGCCGGTCTCGGCAACGGAAGCCGCAGCTGAGGCTTCAGCGCGACCTTTCAAAGAATTCACTTCAGTCATGAGACGTCAACGCCTGAAACTCAACCCTCGCTGCGCGCGGCACTTTTGCGCGCGGTCTCGGCGTAACGCAGTTTGCCCGCATTCTCAGCGGCCTCGGCGCAGCGGCTCCACGCCGCTCGGTTCGGTTCTTCACCCGTGACGCGACTGACCGATTGCAGCAAGAACGGGTCACCGTCAACGATCGCGCCCTCGGCGAGAGCCTGCAGTTGCTCGGTCGCATTCACCTTGGCGAGGAAATCAATTGCTTCGTTCTTGCGTCCATCGTCGAGGTAGGCCTGGGCGATCTTCAGCGCCGTCTTTTCGTCGAGGTCCTTCTCAATCAGGTGCCGGCGTTCAAGCGGGCTTGGAATAATCGACTTGACCATGGGATCTCTTTTCTCCTTGAGCCCGTTGTCTCGGGCCGGGTTTTGATCGGCTTCGCTGCGGTTGCTCAGTAGCGCGGAATCTGCGGATCGACCGTCAGCGACCAGGCATCGATCCCACCCTCGAGGTTTTCGATCGACTCAAAGCCACCCTCCATCAACATACGACACGCTTTTTCGCTGCGACCGCCCAGATGACATAGCACGACCACACGCGACGTCTTCCACGGCGACAATTCCGCGAGCCTTTCTTCGAGAACAGGAAGCGGGACGAGGGTCGAGCCCTCGACCTTTGCCCGAGCAAACTCGTCGTCGTTGCGAACGTCGAGCAGCAGGAAATTTTCCTTTGCGCGCAGGCTCTCCGCCACGGCGGCTGCGGAAACGCTGTGCAATTTGCGCTGACTTGACGGGGCCCCGTCGAGACTCGGCAGCCCGCAGAACCCTTGGTAGTCGACCAACTCGGTGATGCTCGGGCTCTCGCCACACACGAGACAGTCGGGGTCTTTCTTCAACTGAAACTCGTTGAACTCCATCCCCAACGCGTCATAGAGCAACAACCGCCCCGACAGCGAACGACCCTTGCCGACCAGCAGTTTAATCGTCTCGGTGGCCTGAATGGTCGCGATAATCCCAGGCAGCACGCCCAGCACGCCCCCTTCTGCGCACGACGGCATTGAACCCGGCGGCGGGGGTTCGGGGAACAGGCAGCGGTAGCAGGGCCCGGTGCGGGCATCAAAAACCGAAGCCTGTCCTTCAAATCGAAAAATCGAGCCGTATACGTTCGGCTTGCCCAAAATGACGCAGGCGTCGTTGCTGAGGTAACGGGTTGGGAAGTTGTCGGTGCCATCCACAATCACGTCGTAGTCGGCAAAGATCTCCATCGCATTCACGGAGGACAGACGCTCGGCGTAGGTGTCTACTGAGACATCGGGGTTCAACGCGCGCACGCGCTCCGCTGCAACTTCGACCTTCAGCCTTCCAATATCGTCGGTGCGATACAGAACCTGCCGCTGTAGGTTCGACGCTTCGACCACGTCGTCGTCGACCAAGCCCAGTCGTCCGACACCAGCAGCCGCAAGATAGAGCGCTAGAGGGCAGCCAAGGCCGCCTGCGCCAATCAGCAGCACGCTTGATTCGAGCAGCTTCTGCTGCCCTTCGAGCCCCATTTCGGGAAGCGACAAATGACGGCGGTAGCGGTCGTACTGATCGGGCCGCAGAGGCGGCGTGACGGGCTCGTTGCTCATGACAAGAGAGTAACCGGGATTCGCCTTGAGGCACGGGTTCGCTGAAACAGCGTCCCGGACCGCTGGTGTTCTGCGGGCTCGAACGACACAGGGAACGCTCGATCGCGACGAGCAAGCGCGTCGACTCGTGCCGCGAAGTCCCCTCGGATCAATCTTCCTCTTCGTCGCGCGGCGGCAGCACGACGAGCTTGTATGCCTTGCGGGGCTTGTCGACGAACTTCCACGACACCGTCACCCAATCGCCCTTCTTAATCTTCTTAACCGATTTCTTTTCGCCGCTGACTTCGGTGTCGGCGATGAAGACGAACGAGACTTTGTCGCCCTGTCGGTTGTCGACGATGAACTTATTCTTCTTCACCATGTCGATTCGACCGGTGAACTCGCGATATTGCGCGGATGCAAGAGATGGAAGGAGCAACGCGGCCGTGAGAAATGTGACGGCAAACATCAAGATAGTGCGGCGGGTCATGTTGGTACCTCCAGTTCGTTTCGTGCGCGACGGGCCGAACCATCCTCTGGCCGTTGTCGACCTTTCATGCCGCGCGGTCGTTGTAGTTTACAGTTCTTACAGCCGTATTCCTCGCTGCAAGCCATTGAAGCGCCCGATCTCGCTGCGCGTCGGGACACCGAATTTGATTGATCTTCAGCCACTTCTTCTACGTATGGTTTGACGCATGCTCTTGCTCATTAATTCGCGAATCAAACGATTTCGCGCAAGGCTTTCTCCCAAACTCGCGCAGGACGCAGGCTCACCGCGAAACCCCATTGTTTTTAGTAGCAAATCCCTAGCTCTGAGCCTCGCCCCCTACTCGAATAGTGAGTGGGTTTGCGCGCACACATCCATCGGCACTCCGGCGGCGTCGAGCTGGGCGGCGAATGGCGGCAAAAAATGACACGGCTAGAATCGCCGCTCCTCCGCGGGCTTTGAAGGTCAATTACACCCAACCATTTGCAACGCTGGAAAGAGATTTGACGCTGTCCCCGCCACCTCACCTTACCGCTGGGCGTTCACCGCGCCGCCCCGTAGCCATCGCATTGGCCGTTGGAGCCGCAACCGCCGCACTTTTCGCATGCCAAGGCGACGAGCCCGAGCTCTCGGATGCCTCACGCCCCAACGTGCTGCTGATCTCCGTCGACACCCTGCGCCCGGACCATCTCGGCGCGTACGGCTACGAAAAGAACACCAGTCCCCGGATCGACCAGCTCGCGGCCGAAGGCGCGCTGTTCGAGAATGCCGTCAGCAGCAGCTCCTGGACCCTGCCCGCGCACGCCGCCCTCTTCACCGGTTTGAGTGACAGCGTGCATGGCTGCTACGACTCCGACCGCCGGTTGGAAGATTCGCGGGTGACCCTCGCGGAGAGCTTTGGTGACCTCGGCTATCGGACAGCAGGTTTTTTCGCGGGCCCGTTCCTCCATCCAACCTTCGGGCTCGCCCAAGGCTTTGAACACTACGTCGATTGCTCTTCCTATGCCGAACAGAGCAAGGCCGTCGCACTTCACGACGGCACACTCGACACCGCGGGCATCGTCGAAGCCTCCCATCGTGACATCACGAATCCGCGAGTCTATGAACAAGTGAGCCTCTGGCTGGCGAACAATTTTCGCGACGAGCCCGACAACGGGCAAGCGCCAAAACAGTCGGATCCATTTTTCATGTTCGTCCATCTGTGGGACGTGCATTTTGACTTCGTGCCACCACCGCCTTACGACACCATGTTCGACCCGGACTACGCAGGGGATCTCACCGGCGAGAATTTTTTTCGCAGCCCGCGGATTAACCCGCAAATGTCGGGTGCCGATCTGCGTCACATCCTCGCGCTCTATGATGGCGAGATCGCCTGGACCGATCACCACATCGGCAAGATCTTGGACGATCTCGACGCGCGTGGCCTTCTCGCGAATACGATCGTCGCGCTGGTATCGGATCACGGCGAAGAATTTTTCGAGCACGGGAAAAAGGGACATCGCTTTACGCTCTACGACGAAGTCATCCGAATCCCCATGATCCTGTGGTATCCCGAAAAGATTCGCAGCGGCGTACGGATCCAGTCGCCTTCCAGCCTGATCGACATTTTCCCGACCCTGCTCGAGCTCGCCGGGGCCCCCAAGGCCGACAAAGTCATGGGCAGAAGCTTGCTGCCGGCGATCAACGGCGGCTCGGCATTTGAAGACAGGTTGGCAATTAGCGAACTCAACACATTGGGTCGCAATCTCGCGACCTTTCGCGGCGAGGCGACCAAGTTGTTGCTCAACAACGACAACGGCCATGCGTGGACCTTCGACCTGCGCCTCGATCGCAACGAGTCTCTTGGACAACGGGTCGGACGACAGCTGGCTAAATGGGAAGTTCCGCTCATCGAGCAATCCACGCAGCTAAAGCTCTGGCTCGACGAAAGCAAAACCCAGTGGCCTATCGCGACGACTGCACCTCAGCTCAGCGAAGAACTGGCAGAGCAACTCAAGGTACTCGGCTATCTCGACGACGATGAGCCGAAATCGTCGGGGACTGCGGCCGAGCCCAAAGGACAACCATGACGGCCAACACGAGCCGTCCCTCAGGCCGCCGGCCCGTTGTGGTGCCACGTTGATCGCGAAACGCCTCGCCCTCAGTTTATTTGGACTTGTCCTCGGGATCATCGCCTGCGAATTGATCGCTCGCTTCGCCTGGCAAGAGCCGTGGTACGAACGTCTACTCGACGAGCAGCGAACCAACGAGACGCACACCTACACCCGCAACCAATGGAATCTGCGCGACCGCGATTACGCTAGCCCCAAGCCCGAGGGACGCCGGCGCGTATTGATGCTCGGCGATTCGTTCACCTTTGGGCAGGGTGTGGTGAACGATCAAGAGATCTTTCCCGAGATCCTTGAAGCGAACCTGACCAAAACCCGAATCGCCCAGGGCAAGTCAAGCGTTGAGATCTTAAATGGCGGCCTCCCCGGAAGTCTGACCGACGAGTGGCTGCGGGTTTGGGAAGCAACGTCTCAAGCGTTTGATCCCGATGTTCTTGTCATCGTATTTTTCCTTCGGGATGGAACGCGCACGGCCTCGGTGCCTGAATTCTTCGACAAGATCCGCGCCGACATCGCCCAGCGCAACAAACGCTCGCGTCTCTACAAGACCTCCTATCTCGTTCGTATGCTGCAGGACGCAACGGATCGAAAACGTGTGGCATCTCTCTATGCCGAGCGGTTTCAATCGTCCTACTTTGGCGCCGAACATCAAACGGGCGAGTGGCGCACTGCTCAGAAAAACTTGATTAAATTGAAACAGCTCGCACAAGAACGCGCGGTCGAAGTGGGGCTGGTCGTTTTCCCAGTTCTCGTCGAACTCAATGAGCCCTACCCCTTTCAGCAAATCGTGGACACGGTCTCGCAGTTCTCCGTCGACACAGGATTTGCGGTCCACAACCTTCTCCCCGACTTCATGGGAGAGTACGCCCCGAACTACTGGGTCTCGTCCTTCGACCAGCACCCGAACGCCCGCGGCCATGCACTCGTCGCCGAGCGCCTTGAACCATTTGTGACGGGACTTCTCGACAGGGCCGATGCCACGCCTTCGCCCTAACGGATTGCGCATGGCGCAGCGCTAGTCGGGAATCACAGCCAACGTGCGTCTAACATTCTGCTCGAAGTTCGCAATCGCGGGTTCAACGGCACCACCTCCGACCGGCGCGAGTACAGCAACCAGCCCGAGAGCCTCCTCGAAGCGGCCGTGAAAAAACAACATGCGCGCCGCCTCAAACTGCACGGCAGGGTCATCCCGATTCTCTCGTGCCCAGCCGCGAAAGAGAGTGCTAATCCGCTCACTCCAAATTACCGGATTCGAGTTCACTCGAAGTGATCGACGATAAACCTCGACACCCTTTTCGAATTCACCGACAGCGCCATAAGACGCGGCCAAACCAACGTTTGCCCGGTGCAGTCGCGGCAAACTGCGCGCTAATTTCGCGAAGTCCGTAACGGCCTCGGGTGCACGACCCTGAACGAGCATTGCCTCCGCGACCAGTAGCTGCGTGTCGAGCGCGCTGTAGTAACGATCCGACAGCTCACGCCAGTGCGGCGCGCCATCGAGAGCCGTCAGCTCGGCCAACACGAATGGGTCGCCGGGCGTTTCCCGAAGAGCTCGCGTCAAATAGTCGATTGCCGCGTCGTTTCGCCCTTCCAGTCCCGCGATTCGGCCGAGGTAGAAAAGTGGAGACGAAGCCTGCCAGTGGCCCCGATAGGGCAAACGCCCCATCTCGGCCAGCGCCCTAAAGCGCTCACGCGCCGCGGGCAAGTCCCCGGCTTCGAGCTCGAGCGTTGCCAAATCAAACTCGTCAAAAAAGTCCCTCGGCGTCTTCTCTTTCAAGATCGCAACCGCGGCCTGGTACTGGGTTGCGCGCTCTTGCCCCACGTTGCCCATGGCGTTCTCGTCGGCGACCCAACTTGCAGCGGCAAGCACGCCAGCTGCGAGATCAGGGTGAGATGCAATCGGCTCCGACGCGGGGAGCGACGCGACCTCTTCCGCCAATCGCTGCGCCTGCTCACCTCCCTTTGTACGATGCGCGTCGTCCAAGGTAAGGTCACTGCGCCCCATCAAGACCAGCCAGAGCAGTACCGCCGCAACGCCGCCAGCAACGGCTACCGCGCGATGCGAAGCCATCGCATGCAGGCCCGCGCACGCAAAGAACACAAGCGGCACGACCAGCACCATCTGCTGTCTTGCCGAGACGTAGAACACAAGCATCACCGCGATCTGCACCAACGCGAATGCGTAAAGAAATAGGTCGCGCCGAATCCTGCGAATTTGGCTCACTGCACCAACGAGGGCCAGCGCGCTCAGCGCAGCGTAGAAGCCCCTGAAACTTGGCAGCGCGGATTCGTACTCGCGGGCCGTCCCTATATCGTGAGCGCGGTCGTCGCGCAGGATACGTGTCGCCTTGTCTACGACACGCTCGACATAGCGAATTGGCTCGGCATAAATGAACGCCATGGCCTTGCCCGCCCAATAGGCATTCACATCCGCAATCGTGACATTGCGTCGCAGGTCTTCGCGCGCGACGCGTCGATAGTGATTGTGCGCTTCGTCGGGGACATTGGGATTGATCACAATCATGCTCGCGACGATCGGCGGATAGGCGGCGCTCGTTCCGCGAGACAGCGGCTGAGTCCCCTCAAAAAAAACCGTTCCCGGATTCATCACAGGCGTCGACCAATCGCCGGTGATCGACTGTGCGCGGAACCCGAGAAGTACGCCACACAAAACTACGGGCAGCAGAAACCCGATTGACCGCGTGACGAGCGAGCGCCCTCGCATGCCCTGCAAAAAGTAGTAGAGCGGTGCCAATCCGAAGAACAGCAACAAAAAAGTGGGACGTGTCGCGATCGCTGCCGAGGCGAAGCTGCCCGCTACGACGGCCGCAAAGAGCGACTTGCGTTCCACGGCGACAATGCATCCGAGCAGGGCCGTCACGAGCACGATTTCGGGCTCGAAGATTCGCTCATACACGAGCACGTGAGGCTCAATGCTGAAAATGGCTACACCAACAAGCGCCCAGCCACGGGGCAGTCGAGCACGCAGCACGACATACAAAAGCGACGCACTACAAGCGACCAACATGCGCTGCGCCCAGTGCATCGGCACAACGGCCAGATCGTTCCCGGAAAACAGGCGCTCGATTAACACCGTGAATTCGAAGTACAGAGGACTTAAATCCATCTGCCGAATCGGCAGCAAGGTGCCTTCGATCAGTTGCTGGGCAGCGATGTGGTATTTGACAAAGTACCCATCGAAGCCAACAGCGGCGATGATTGCCGCATGCAGGAGTAAGGTCGCCAAACCGACCCACAACGCAATCGCGGTCTCAACGCTCAACGGCGCGTATGACGTAACAGTCGCGTGCTCCCGCTCGGCGTTATTCATACAAAGCGCGCAGCATCATCGCCTGATCACTGGGCCCAAAAATCGCTGCGCCCAGAAAAACGCCTGATCGCTGCGCCCGAGAAACGGAAGGCTCGACAAACGGAAGGCTCGAATAACGGAAGGCTCGAATAACAGAAGGCCCCGGACAGTACGCCCTACTGCTCGTAGACGTAGGCTGCGCCAGACTGTGGCCCAAAATCATCCCGTCCGTAACTTCCTACAACGATCTTGCCGGCATCAACTCCGACGGATTCGCCAAAGTAGTCCCGCCGGACGCCATCGGATGACAGAATCTGTCGTTCCTGACTCCAGTCGAGCCCATCAAAGCTGTACTGATACACCGCGCCAATCTGAGTCGATAAAGCACCGTAGCCTCGTGCTCCGACGACAATGACATCTCCTGAAATAGACACCGATCGACCGAGTAGTTGATCGTCGTTAAAGTCAGCTGCGGTGAGCTTTGCTTCGAAATCCCAGACTCCCCCGCCATCCCGATACACATAGGCGGATCCAGCGTCATTCGCCCGTATCAGCAGGGCACACGTGATCGACTTGGACCTGAATTCGGCAAAGTCCGCGCCGATCACAATGACGTCGTCATCAATGTCCACAGAGGTGCCAAATGAATCCCCAACGTAGGCATCCGCGATAGGACCGGTCTCATTACACTCAGGCGAAGCCGCAAGTGGCTCTCGCAGCGGTAGGATGCGTTGCTCTTCGGTCCAGGATACGCCCCCGAATCGGAAGACATACGCCGCCCCGAAGTCATTGCTGGTTCCATTGTCATTGCCTGGTGCGCCGATGACGATGGCATCCCCATCAATGGAAACGGATCCGCCGAAGTAGTCGGAGGTTTCGGGATCTCCGTGATTCAACTTGGCCTCTTGTGTCCAGACCATTGCGGTTCGTCGAAAGACGTAGACGCTGCCGGTGTTGGTGTCGGCATCATCATCGCGAGGAGCACCGACCACCACGACGTCGCCGCTAATCCCTACTGCGCGGCCAAAGTTATCGTCGATGCCGAAATCTGCGGCGGTCAGCTTCACTTCCTGGACCCATTCATCACCGTCGAAGCGAAAGACAAACGCCGCTCCGGTGTTTTGCCCATTTTCAGAATCCGTGGGTGCGCCGACGACTGCGAAATCGCCGTCGATTCCGACTGACGTCCCCAGCCGGGCACCAGCCGACGGCACCAAAGCTAAGAGCTTCTGGGTCTCGCGCCACTGGGAGCCATCGCGCTCGTAGATGTATGCTGCACCCGCATCGAGTCCGCCTTCGTCGTCTTGCGATGCACCCGCAATGATGATGTCACCGGAGATCGCAACGCCGAAGCCAAAGGTGTCGCTCACTCCGGCATCGGAAGCCGTAAGTTTGCATTCGTCTTTTCCGCAGCTCGCGCTGCCGCTGCCACCGCCCGAGTCCTTGCACGCGCCAAGTGTGACTACGAACACAAGTGCCACCGAAACGCCGGTGAACCGAAGTACCCTGCTGCTGAATTTCTGCGTCATCTTTTTCCTCGCTGAGCGGGTGTTTCGCACGTCGGTCCGTTTAAGACCGCGTGACCAGTACCGTCAGCCCCAATCCGAGCCTCTGCATGTCCTGTGGCTAGCTGGCCAGACACTAGAACAAACGCACACGGTTTTCAGCACGCGGTGTCGCGTTGCTTGCCCACATAGCGATTCGGATGGATGGGGATGTGCGGGCCGATCGAACTCGCTCGACTCCGGAGCATCCGATGCTGCGGATTCCAAACAAAACCGCATGAGCCACTTCCGCCAACGCATCCAACCCGTGCCCAGGTAAGCTTCATGGGCAAGCCCGACGGCCTGACTTCCGAAGCGATACGTCATCGCATACGCAAGTGTGACCGCGGCCGAGGTACGACGGACCCAAAGCGTGCACTCGCGCCAACCGGGGGTCCAAGCGAGCAAGTCACGACACGGGCCCACCACCGCCACCGAGGCATCGCTCTCCGACATGCCTCCCGCGAAGGCTCTGTCCAGCACAGCTTGATTTTCTGCGGACGCCAAACCGCCCGCCGAATGTGCTTCAACCCCACCGGGGCACGCCCCCGAGGATCGTCGGGGTTTTTCCATCACAGCGCCCAATCCCCTGTGCGCCGTCCCGCCCTGGCCGAGTCAACTTCAAGAGTTCGCGTTCGTAGCCCCTGCAATCACAGGTTATCGCCGCCACCTCGGCGAGCGCCCTGCTCTGCTCGTCATCCATCAAGAGAAACGGTGCGAAGTCTTCGGAGCGATAGAAGCCAGTCTGACGAGACACATCTGGGCCAGAGTGCGAAGCCGCGCGAGCTCAAGCGTAGTCGGCAACTGCATATCCAAGGCGAAAAATGATTCGTCTCGATCGACGTGCACGTATTGAAAATGATCGCGCAGCGTTGTGACCAGGGTGCGCGGTAGCTCGACGTCAAAAAGCTCCCCACCACCCCTCTGCACAAAAACGCCGCCGGGCGCGAGGTGGTTTGGGGAATCCGGACAGTTCCAACACAGCCGGCTTGGTGTCCATCATCCTGTCACCAACATTATTCAATGCGAACACCGCAGCGGCACTGCTTTGCAAATTGGCGTACTTCGCCAGGCACTTCAAAGCAATGCAACAGGTGCGCGCTCGCCACCGATCACTGCAACTGCATGCACAACCACAGGGTCACGCACCAGACGGAGTCGCTATGCTCCTGCAATGTCGACATGCAAAAGACGCATGGCTCAACGCTTGCGCACAGTGATCCAGATACTGCCGCTCGCCTTGCTGGTGTCAACGCTCGGTTGCCCGGATTCGTCCAAGCCCACGCGCGAAGTAAAATGGCTCGAAGCAAACCACCCGCAACTCGTCCTGGTGATCTCCCTCGACACCCTGCGTGCGGATCATCTCGGCGTCTATGGCTACGGCCGCCCCACCTCGCCGGCTCTCGATGCCTTCGCCGAACACGCGGTAATTTTCGAAGACGCGAGCACGACATCTCCTTGGACGCTCCCGAGTCATGCTTCGATCATGACGGGGATGTACCCACTCGAACACGGCGTTGTCGATCAAGGCACGAAGATGCCCCAACAGGTGCGCACCCTTGCACAGCGATTGGGAGCAGTCGGCTACCAACGATATGCGGTCGTCAATTCGCCATGGCTGAAGCAGGGAATATTCGGCTTTATGCGCGGATTCAACATTTTCCAGTTCGTACAAGGTGGCGGCTCGCGCGTCGCCCCCAACACACTCGTCACCGACCAAGTTCTCCATTGGTTGAGACAAGAGTCGCCGCAACCCAAATTCATATTCGCGCACTACATCGACATTCACAGCGACTACGTTTCCCTGCCCGAGCACGAGCGGTTGTTCTCGGGGCCCTACGAAGGGGATATCGACGGAACAACCGAACAATTGCTCCAACTGCGAATCAGCGATGAGCTCGTCGAAGGTTGCAAGCGGGACTTTGTCCCCGAGCGCTGTCTTGACGCCTCGGGCAACTCACTGGCAAATGCCATTCGGACGTCGCAGCTCGACGCTGCTGCGGTCCAACACCTGAAGGACCGCTACGACGGCGGCATCCATCAAACGGACGCCGAGTTGGGAAGAATCTTTTCGTACCTTGAAGAATCGGGGCGTCTCGAGGATGCGGTAATCGTCGTCACCGCGGATCACGGCGAAGAATTCATGGAGCACGGCAGTGTTTTTCACATGGGAACGCAATATCAAGAGGTGATCCGCGTCCCTCTATTGATCCGGGGTCCAGGCATCCCCAAGGGCCTGCGAATTCATACTCCCGTGTCGTTGGTCGATATTGCGCCTACGTTGCTACACCTCGCGGGAGCCCGGCCGATGCTCGGAATCAATGGTCTCGACCTCGCACCGTTGTGGCAGCAAGTGGCCAATCGAGGATCAAACGCGGATGCTCATCGAGGCAGCGACTCTCCGCCTAGTGCTTTGGACGCCGCGAATGATTTCACCGATCGCCCCATCTTCGCCGAAGCACCCGGGGCACAAGGCGAGTGGCGGGACGAGGAACAATTCAACGCCGTACGTCGCGGGCGCTTCAAACTCCATCAGTCGATTGGGGGCGGGAGAGTTGAACTCTACGACCTGTCGAAGGACCCTGACGAAACCGAAAACATTGCGACCCATCAACCCGCAGAGCTGGAAGCACTTCGCGTGTTGCTCGACCACCGTCACGGGAACGACGTACACCCAAAGGGTGAGAGCGCTGAGCTTGGCGAAGAGGACCGAGAAGCTCTTCGCGCCCTGGGCTACCTCGAATAAGTAGCCATGGACGTCGCAATCGTAAGCAAGACGACTGCGTAGATTACTGCGCAATTGAAGAGTAAAGGCCCGTGGTAGCGGCGGCCGGAGTCGAACCGGCACTTTCTTGCGAAAAACGGATTTTGAATCCGTCGCGTCTACCAATTCCGCCACGCCGCCACGGGGACGCAGACCCTAACCAATGGACCGGGAACGCGCCCCTGTCTTCGCGTGGGTGTTCGACGAAAAACCCAAATCGCAAAGCAATCCATCGGTGAGGAGTCGCGGCCAAACCCCAAGGGGACATCGACGAATTCAATCGAATCGCAGCTGCATGCAGATTGCTCTTTGACATCAAAAGACTCGAACGGTAATGTCGGCCTCCACTGTGGGGCTGTAGCTCAGTTGGGAGAGCGCCTGAATGGCATTCAGGAGGTCGTCGGTTCGACCCCGATCAGCTCCACCACTTTTTTCTTCCCGGCCCAACCGGGGTTCGTACGACTGCGCCGGACACTTCACAAAGAGCCACACAAAGAGCCACACAAAGAGCCATGTGAAGGAAGACGCAAAGCGATTTGCGACCGGCTGCGAGACGAACAGCTCTGACGCCGCCCATGCGACAGCAGAGCGTGTACCGACCTCCCAGGCTGCGCGTAGAGGTTTTGCCCAATTGGCTGTGTCGGCGCGAGCCCGCTGTTCAGCAGCAATGAGCGAGGCCCTACATGGCTAGCCGAGAGTTTGAAGGCATGATGAGCGGGCTGGTTGGCGGCATGGTTTCGTCCGGCGACTCAACCGAAGTGGCGCGTGACAAACTGAATGCGTTGCACGGTCACCCGATCGCCGCCGACACGACTGTCGAGTGGATTGAGTTGGAGGCGGTCCGCTGCGCGCGAGTGGGTGTGCCGGGCACAAACGCGGAGGCGCCGCTTCTATTCCTCTGCCACGGCGGCGCATTTATCGCTGCCGGTGGGGATGGCTATTTATTTTACGCCGAAATGCTGGCCCGCGCGTGTGAGGCCAACGTACTGCTGGTCGACTATCGACTGGCCCCCGACCACCTTCACCCTGCTGCCCGCAACGATTGCGCTGCTGCGTATCGAGGCCTGATCGCGTCGGGCCAGGCCCCGGATGACGTCATCTTCATCGGGGACTCCTGCGGTGGAACGCTTGTCGTAACAAGTCTGGTCGAGATCGTTGCCTCGGGACTCCCGACTCCATGTGCGGCGGTAACCCTTGGCGGATGGTTCGATCTCGCCGAGCCGTCCGGCCCGAGCGACAGCCCCCCTGGCCGAGATCCATTTGCTCATCCCGACTTCACCCGAGCGCGAGGTCGAGACTATGTTGGCCCGAATGGCGACCCCAGCGATCCGTCGGTTTCGCCAGTGCACGCAAATCTCAAGGGGCTCCCTCCCCTGCTGCTGCAAGTAGGCTCAGTCGACCTGACCCACGGTGACGCCGTTCGCCTTCGCGAGGTCGCAAACGCGTGCGGGGTCGACGTCACCCTCGAAGTCCACCCCGAAATGATCCACGGGTTCCAGGGTCTCGCCAGTGCCGGCATACCCGAAGCCCACGATGCACTCGCTCGTGTGGCCGATTTCATTCGTTCTCGGCGCTCTCCGCATTCTCGGCAGCCTTAGCGCCCTCTGGGCTCGCGCCGGGTGAGCCCGCTCCAACTGAGGGGGCTCCGACTCCTCCCCCATAGTTTCCCCGATTGTCCGCGCTCTCGATGACCGCCACGATCATGGTGTAAGTACAACCCGTGGGGCCCCCAGGAGCCATTCCCATGCGTACCCAGAGCGCCACCCTTGCACTCAATCCACCTGAGCCGCTTCAGGTATTGCTCGTCGAACGCGACCACCACGACGCGGAGACCCTGCGCCTCGCCCTCTCCAAGTGTGAGGAGGTGCGCTTCGAGATCAATCGGACCTTGGCCCTCGACGAAGCATTGACTTGGATCGCGGAAGTCGAGATGGATGTGTTGTTGCTCGACCTGTCGACACACGACTTCGACCCGAACCTCGCGATCCCGTCGATCTTGAATGTCGCCCCGTGTCTGCCAATTGTTTGCCTCATCGAACGTGACTGCGCGCAATTGGAAGCACACCTGCTCGGGCTCGGCGCTCAAGAGGTCATCAGCAAGTCGTTGATTCGCCGCGATCGCACTCCCGCCGAAACCAGCGCAGACATCGCGCGCATGCTTCGCTTTGCCATCGCGCGCGGAAGAGCCCAGGCCGCGCAAGGGCGTACAGCGATGCGCGGGGCCACGGCGCGAATGTCGACAAGTTTGAATCGGGTCACCGAGGGCATCGCCCACGACTTCAACGACTTGATCGTTTCGATTCTCGGCAACACCCACCTCGCAATGTTTGACCTTCCACCGCACTCCCCGTTGCGCACCTACCTAAACGAAGTTGAGCATGCTGGGCACACTGCGGCCCAATTGATCCG
>JBLHOB010000002.1:0-31636 GCA_047619425.1 Myxococcota bacterium | reverse complement strand
TGGTCGCCGTGCTCGACGTTGATGCTCGAGATGGAGCGATTCTCGACGATCCGCATACGACTGCCGAGTTCTTGCAAAAAGGCCCAGCCTTCACGCAATACGCGCGCACACTCGCCGTCGAGCAAGTCAAGGCGTTCGAGGTTTTGGCAAATGCTGTCCAGGGGTGCGACTTCGAGGAGCTCGGGGTAGAGCCCGCCGTGTTGCAGTTGGAGATATTGCACCGCGCATTCAATGTCTAGGGCACCGCCGCGTCCGGTCTTGTAGTCGCGCTTGCCCGTAGTTTCCTTGGCGAGTTCTTCTTCCATCCGGGTGCGCACCAAGTGGATATCGAGGGCGAGCGCGTCGGGATTGGGGCCGCCGAGGATCTGCAGGCGCAGCGCTCGAAACTCGTCGGCCAAGGAAACACTCCCGGCAACCGGTCGCGAGCGCAGCAACGCCTGGCGTTCCCAGGTGGCCGCGCTTTCGGCGTGATAGCGCGCGTAGGATTGAATGGAGCTTACCAGTAGGCCCTGATTGCCACTGGGCCGCAAGCGTGCATCAACTTCGTAGCAGGCCCCCAGCCCAGTCGGCGTTTGGATCGCAGACATGAAGCACTGGGCGAGGCGCGCAAAGTAGTCCTGCACATCAGCCTCGCTGCCTTCACTGTGTTCGTCGCGCTGGTACAAAAAGATCAGGTCGAGGTCACTGCCGTAGGTGATTTCGAAGCTTGCAAGCTTTCCCATGGCCACGACGAGAAAACCACCGCGTTGGGCCGCGGGAGGCGGCGCTTTGCCCCTGGCTTCGAGTTGGTCCCGGGCAATGCCCAGTGCGCGCTCGATACACACCGTCGCAATTTCTCCGAGCGAGCATTCAACTTCGCTTCGTTGTGCTTCGCTCGCGAGATCGATTAGGCCCACGTTGACAATTTGTTTGTGGTGAAAGAGTCGGAGCGCGTCGAGTTGGGTCTCAAGGTCCTTGTTGCCGCTTGCTTCGGCGCACTCGGCCAACACAGCGGCGTGATCTGCTTGCAGGGCCTCACGGTCAAAGAGCAGTACATCGGGGTCGCGAAAGATGGGCTCGATCAAGCGCGGATAACGGGCGAGGTAACTCGAGAGGAAGTTCGAGGCACCAAACATTCCCACGAGTCGCTGCACCAACTCGGGGCGATCGAGCAGCAGCTCCAAGTAGGAGCGGCGCTCTCCCGATGCGCGAATAAAGCGATCGAGGTTGTTGAGCGCTCGCTCGGCATCGGCGCACTCGTCGATCTGGACTGCAAAGTGGCCAATGAGTTCTTGGACCAATACGCGGGTCAAGTCGAATTGGAACAAGCCCGGCGCCGCGTGTTGAAACAGTTCGGCAACGCGTTCGTGATTGTCTTCACCAACCGTGTCGGCGGTTAGGCTGCGCAGGAAGTGTCGGCGGCGCTCCACTTCGCGCGCCAATCGCTCAGCGGCATCGTCGCGTAAATCGCCCATGGCGCGGGCGAGCCGCGCCATGCCATCCGAGGTCTTTGGCAGGCGGTGGACTTGCCGTTCGCCTTCCATTTGTAGCCGGTTCTCAATGCGACGCAGGTACAGATACGCTTCGTGGAGATCGACCGCGGTGTCGGGCTCGAGCAATCCAACGGCTTCGAGGTTGCGCAGCGCTCCCTGGGTCGAGCGATCGCGCAATTGCGGGATCCTCGCGCCGTGGAGCAGTTGTAGGGCTTGGGCGATGAACTCGACGTCGCGAATCCCGCCTGGATCGATCTTGACGTTGAACGCGTCGACGGCGCCACCACGAGCACTTTGAATCTTCGCCTTAAGCGAGCGAATGCCGTCGGTGAAGCGGTAGTTGATGGTGGCTTGATAAATTGCCGGCGCGATGGCGACGATTGCGTGCCAGCCGAGGTCGACGTCGCCGGCGACAGGGCGCGCCTTCATGAAGGCGGCTTTCTCCCATGCCTGGGCCCAGTATTCGTAGTAGTTGAGCAATGCGCCATCGGTCACCACCAATTCGCCTTGGGTGCCATTGGGCCGTAGCTCGAGATCAACTCGGTAGAGAAACCCTTCTCGCAAATTCGCACCGACGATCTTGCCGAACTCGATAGCGAGGCGATCGAAATAGATTTTTGGTGCAGCGCCAACGCATGTGCTGCCAACGGGAACCGGATCTTGGATGTAGACGAGGTCGACGTCGGACGAGTAGTTGAGCTCGCCTGCGCCGAGTTTGCCGAGCCCGAGGACGCAGAAGCGAAGCGGGCGCTCGGTGCCGACTTCGTCGCGCAACCGCGGCGCTTCGAGTTGCCCGGACAACCTTTCTTTGGCGAGGTTCAACGCGCTTTGAAGCAGGACGTCGGCGAGTTGGCTGAGCTCGAGCAGAGTGACCTCGCTGCGCGGCAGCGGAACCAATGCCTCTGTGCAGTCGCGCACGGTGATGCGCGCGAGCTCGCGGTATTTGAAGGCTCGCAATCGCTCTTCGGGGGGCGCGTCTCCCGGTTGCGCAAGCGCGGCCTCAAGTGCGAGTTCGAGTTCGGGCAGCGATCGTTGGGTGCAGAGGTCGTCGTCGCAGAGTTCGAGCAGCAGGTCGGGATGGCGCTGTAAGATCTTTGCGAAGAACGGTGCGACGCCACACAAGACACGCAATAGATTGCCAAGGTGTGCGGGGGCGGCTTCGCCTTTGATGCGAATTTGCTCTGGATCGGCGGCGTCGAGGACATCGCCGGCAAACTTGCGTGCTTGCTCGGGTAGGGGGGCACCCTCAAGCTCCCGGGCTACGACCGCAAGCCACTCGTATCCTTCGGCGTCGCCGACATCTTCCGGGGAGCCAAGTCGCGCCTTGTAGAGCATCGCTCTGTCCGTCACGGCCGAGAAGGTAGCAGCGACGCAGCGGGGTTGCGTTGGGTGCGGGCAATTGTTGCGGGTGTTTCGTAGTCTGTGACGTATCGACCCGACGGAGATCCTCGATGCACCGCGCGCCGCTACTGAGCCTTCTTACCCGCTATGAGAAACAGCACCCCGACGAGTCGGAGTGCGTTGCAACGATTCGTGCGTTGGTTGAAGGGCACGAGAACTGTTTCGATCGAGATTGCCTCCCCGGACACATCACGGCGTCGAGTTGGATCGTCTCGGCCGACAACGAACAAGTGCTGCTGACCCACCATCGCAAGCTCGGCCTGTGGTTGCAGCTCGGCGGCCATGCCGACGGCGAGACCGAGGTGCTCGATGTCGCTCTTCGCGAAGCGCGCGAAGAGTCGGGGATGGAGGCGTTTCGCGTCGTGCCCGGACAAGCAGCCTGTGAAGTGTTCGATGTTGACGTTCATGTGATCCCCGCGCGCAAGGGCGAGCCCGCTCACCAACATCACGACATTCGTTTTTTGCTCGTCGCCGAGCCCGGGCAGCCCCTGGTCATGAGCGATGAGTCCAATGACTTGCGCTGGTTTAAAGCCAGCGAGCTTTTGCCAACGCTTGGCGACGAAAGCATGCACCGGATGCACGCAAAGGCGCAGTCGCTCTTCAGGGCTCGCTAGTCGCAAGTAGCGCTCGTTGTTTTCGCGAGCTCCGTGACTTGGATTTGTCCGGAGCGTTGCCGTTGCACGCCTGAGGCTCGGTCTACCCGGCGTCGACACCAACCGGCAATTGCGCTGTGCTTGAAACTTCGTACTGGAAGAATTGTTCCGTAGTTGGCGAAGTTGGCTGGCCGCGCATGCGGAGTCTTCCCGAGGGGGGAGAAAATCCTTTGATTTCAGTGTCTTGTGGCTCTGTGGACCGTTTGGTCCACGGCACAGTGATTGCATTGAAAACACTACGACTGTCCACCTTTGGCCTAGGCCAATGGTGGAAGATCGCGAGCGAACCAAAGAGGTACGGTGCGATGCGAGCCGCAGACATTGGAAGAGACAGAGATAGACACACACAAGGGCACGCCGAAATGCTGACGCGCTTCGCAGCGATCGCAGTCTTTGTGATGGCAACCGCCTTGCCCTGTTCGGCGCTCGCCAACCAAGCCGCACCCGGCGACTCACTTCCCTCGATCTTTACATCGGTCGAGCTTCCCGCGTTCAACCCGGATGGGGACGCACATAAAAGCGCCGCAGCCCTGATCGCCTCGAATAGCGAAGTGTCGAAGGCACGCAAGCACTCGCAGCGCCGCTACCGAAACGTAAAGGTGGTGAACTTCAGACGCATGGTGAATGTCGGCGACGAAGACGTGATCTTGAAAGTTCAAAGTCCGGGCAAGCGCAAGTCGATCATGATGGTCGAGCTGAAGTTCTAGTCCCAGCAAGCGTTGGCAACGCTGTCAGCGGCGATGCTGCGGTGTCCCGCCATCGCGAGAGTCTTGGGTCGCGCTGCGAGTTACCCGCGCTCGAACGTGGCACGCATTTGCGCGGTAATCGGCGCGGCACTTGGTAGCTGCAAAGGTGTAATCGAGACCTTTCCCGCGTGGAGCGTGGCCATGTCCGTTGCGCCTTGGCTCGGCCGTCGCTCGCTCAACCCTTGATACTCGAAGGCATACGTCTTCCCTTCGCGATGGCTAAAGAGTCCGTCGTAGCCAACGCGTGCAACCTCGGTGACCACCCGGGGTGTGTCGAGGGTCACGCCTTGCGGGAAGTTGACGTTTAAAATATCGGCGCCATCGGGCAGTCCGTGCTCGAGTACCGTTGCGACGATGTCCGCAGCAACGTCTGCGCAGCGTCGCCACAACTCGGCTCCGGCATCGCTTCTGGCGACTTCGACGAACGAACCATGGCCGCCCTGAACGCCCACCGAAAAGGCAATTGCGGGAAGCCCGGCGATCGCAGCCTCCGAAGCCGCGCCCACGGTGCCGCTCCCCATCGTAAACGCGAATCCGTGGTTGAGGCCGATGTTGATGCCCGAGACGACGAGCCCGGGTTTGTCGTCAAACACGCGGTGAATGCCGAGATTGGCGCAGTCGGCCGGGGTGCCGGTTGTGGTCAGAATTTGCGGTTCGCCCGGGACGGCCTCGCGCTCGCCGAGCGTGATGTCCTCAAAGCGGGAGAGCGCTTTGGAGATCCAGCTTCGTTCGTTGTCGGGTACGAGGGTGTTGACGCGAGTTACGGCGTCGAGGCGTTCGAGTGCGACGACTAGCGGAACCAGCGCCGGCGAGTTGACGCCATCATCATTTGTCACGAGCAGGGTTGTCATGTCGTGCAGCGTAGCGCCTCACTGGCGCCCGCGTACGTCGCGCGGTGTGGGAAAGCACGGCTATGCTGGTGGGATGAATGATCTCGTTGCCGATCTGCTCGCCTACATCGATGCGTCACCCACTCCCTACCACGCGGTTGCCGAAACCGAGCGCCGCTTGTCGGCAGCTGGTTATGAGTGCCTTGACGAAACTGCCCTTTGGAGTCTCGCGCCGGGTAGTAAAGCCTATGTCGTGCGGGGCGACGGTGGATTGGTCGCCTTTCATGTCGGGAGTGTCGAGCCGGCTGAAGGGGGCTTCCGCATTGTCGGAGCCCACACCGACTCTCCGAACTTGCGTGTCAAGCCCCAGGCCGATGTCAATGCGCACGGTTATCACCAGTTGGCCGTGGAGCCCTATGGCGGCGTATTGCTGCACACCTGGCTCGACCGGGATTTATCCCTGGCGGGGCGGGTGACGCTCGCCGGCGCCGATGGGCCCGAGGTGGTGTTGATCGATTTCGCTCGCCCGCTGCTGCGGGTTCCGAACCTCGCGATCCATCTCAATCGCACCGCGGCTACGGATGGGCTGATCTTAAACGCCCAGCAACATATGGTGCCCTTGGTAGGACTCGAAGGCGGCCCAAAGTTTCGCGAGCTGTTGATGAAAGAACTCGACGCCAAGGGACTGGCGAAAGCCGACACGGCCAAAATTCTCGGCTTTGACTTGATGACCTACGACACACAGCCTTCCTCGGTCTCCGGTGCCGAGGGCGAATTCATCCACGCTCCTCGTCTCGACAATCTCGCTTTGTGTCACGCCGGAGTGACGGCGCTGTTGGCCGCGGACGCGGACGCGGCGCCCGAACACACTCGGGTCGTAGCACTCTACGATCACGAAGAGGTAGGGAGCCGCAGTGCGACTGGCGCTGGGGGCCCGTTGCTCGAGAATACTCTCGAGCGCATTGGCGCGGCGCTAGGCGCCCGAGACGCACAAGCTTCGGCGCGCGCGATTGCGAATTCGGTGTTGGTCTCGGCGGACATGGCGCACGCCGTACACCCCAACTACTCGGACCGTCATGAGGCGGGGCATCGCCCAGTCATCGGTAAGGGCCCGGTGATCAAGTACAATCAAAACCAGTCCTATGCGACTGACGCCGTAACTTCAGCTGCGTTTGTGACCTACTGCGAGGCAGCGGGCGTCGCGCCTCAGTACTTCGTCTCGCGCAGCGATCTCAGCTGCGGGTCGACCATTGGTCCGATTACGGCGGCGCGGCTCGGTATTGCGACGGTCGACGTCGGCAACCCGATGCTCTCGATGCATTCTTGCCGCGAGATGGCGGGCACTGCGGACGTAAAGCCCATGATTGATGTACTCGCCGGGTTCTACGCGTAGAGAGCGCCAGCGGCTCCGTTTCGCCTTGATGCAGTTGCACGTAAACGCAACGCAAAACGCGCCCGCCCGGCGAATGCATCGCACGGACGAGCGCGTTTGATTGTTGCTTGGTTCGATGTTGCGTTGGCTTAGCCTGCGAGGATCGCGCGGCCAATCACCTTGAGCTCAAGGACCGGCTTTACACCCTCGAAGATCGGCAGCACCGATGCGTCTACGGCGTAGCGGCTGATCGGGTACTCCTCGGCATAACCCCAACCACCGTGCAGCACCTGGCCCTCGCGGGTCATGTCCACTGCGACGTCGCATGACAAGAGCTTCGCCTGTGAGGCGAGGGTGCTTGCTGCGCGTGGATCGACGTCGTACGCCCGGGCCGCCGCATACGTGATGGCCCGTGCACCGGCGAGCTTGGCCGCCATGCGACCCAGGTTGAACTGGGTGTTCTGGAACTGCGAGATCGGCTGTCCGAACTGGTGGCGATCTACGACATAGCGCGCGGTCTCTTCGAGGGCGCCCTGGCCAAGGCCGCAGGCGCGTCCCGCCGTTTGCAAGCGACCGGCTGAGAAGCCCGCCATTTGCAAGTAGAAGCCGCGTCCGAGGCCACCGTCGCCGCCCACCAAGTTGTTCAGTGGCACGAAGTAGTTTTCGATCTGAAGCGAGTAGGAGTGCATGCCGCGATACCCAGGCGTCGCGTCGGCCTTGCCGACCATCTTGCCACCACCGGGCTGGATGACTTCAAACTCATGTCCGCGGCTCGATTCCTTCGGGACGATGAAGAGCGAGAGTCCCTTCTGGCCCTTCGAGGTATCGGGGTCCGTGCGCGCAAGCAGTGCCAACACATCGGCGCGTCCGGCAAAGGTGCACCAGGCCTTGGGGCCATTGATGATCCAGCCTTCAACGCCGTCGACCGTGCCGCGATCGGCGCGGCACTTGATGGAGGCCACGTCACTGCCGTAGTCGGGCTCGGTTACCGAAACGCCGACCATGATTTCGCCCGATGCGAGCTTGGGCAGCCATTCGGACTTCTGCTCGTCGGTACCACCACCGAGCAGCGCCTTGGCGAGAATCTCGGGGCGTGTGATCAGCGAGCCAGCGCCCGCAAGCGAGGCCCGTGACAGCTCTTCGGTGGTGAGGATCATCGCGAGGTTGCCCATCTCGATGCCGCCGTACTCTTCGGGGATTGCGAGGCCGAAGAAACCGAGGTCTGCCATGCCTTCGAGTAGCGCCTCGGGCACGAGATCGTCGGTGCGGTGAATGTGCTCGGCGCGAGGCATGACTTCGTTTAACGCAAATTCGCGAACCTGGCTGCGCACTTGGTCGTGAAGTTCGTCGAGCGGGTAGTCGTTTGAACCCTTGGTCTCGCAGACGTGTGCGCCAATGGCGCGCATGGCTTCTTGGCCCGCTGCGCGTCGCGCGATGGCTCGCGCCGATGCCGGGTAAAGGGCTTCGAGGGCGGCTTCGTCGAGATCGATATCGAAGGCCGCAGCCGAAAGGCGGTTGTAGAGGCCGGTAGCCAACTCGCCGACAGCCGCGATCGCGAGACGTTCGAGCTCGGGAGTGGACGTGCCGTCGGCGATCAGCTGGTCGATGTCCTCGAGCACTTGGTGTGCGGCAACGGCTTCGGTTGACGCGTAGGCGATGCGAGAGGTGAGCACCTGATGGTCGTCGAGAGACTTGCCGGCGTTGGTGATGCTGCGCGCGCGACCGACGGCCTCGGCGAGAAGTTCCGCAGCCGAGCCGAGCAGGCTCTTGGCTTCATCAAGGGTGGGAAGAGAATTGTTCTGGGTCATTTAGTTAAGTAGTCCATAAGTTCGTCGACCAGGCCTGGGCTGCCGAAAACTAAATCGAGCTTGTTGCCGGGTCGTTCACGGGTGAGGCACACGCCTCCCGCTTCTGGGATGAGTAATTGGGTCGCGGCTGCGTCCCATGGGTTGATGTCCAGGTCGATCATGGCGTCTACGCCACCACTGATCACCTGGGCGTGACCGAACGCATCCGTGTAACCACGGAGCATCGGGATATCACAGGCCAGCTTTTCGAACGCCTTGCGCTCGCCTGCCATTTCGAAAGCGTACGGATCGCCATGAGAGACCATCGCACGACTGAGGTCGGTTGCGCTCGAAACTTGGCAAGGCTTGTCGTTGAGCCGACAGCCGCCGCCTTTCCAGCCGACGATGCGTTCATTTAGGGCGGGCAGGTCGATTAGGCCGAGTACCGGCTCGCCGTCTTCTACTAGAGCGATAAGGGTTGAGTAGAGCGGGATGCCGCGGGAGAACGAGATGGTCCCGTCAATCGGGTCGACGATCCACTTCACGTCCTCGCTGCCCTCAGAGCCAAACTCCTCCCCGAGGATCCCAAACTCTGGAAACGCGTCCTTGAGGATCTTGCGTATGGTGCGCTCGGCGGCCAGGTCGGCCTCGGTCACAGGCGAGCCGTCGGCCTTGTGATCGACGGATACGCTGCGAAAGCGCGGCAAGATTTCTTTGCGCGCACCGTCACTTGCGGCGCATGCGGCACGTGCCGCCTTTTCGAGGGTCTCCATTTTCACGGCGTTCAGTCTACCACGTGGACCTCCGCCCTACCGGCTTGACGGTGTGTGAAATGGACGTGTCTGCGCGAGTTGGGCTGAAGTGCGCACATTGGGAAGCAGAAGAGCCGCAAGCTGCTCATGAGACGCGCCCGGCACGGCGCACTTGCGGTCCGGTCTGGGTGGTTCCCGTGACGCACTTGGAAGGCGGGGCCGCCTGCTTTGGGCAACCGGCTCGCGAGTGGGCCGACGCCGCAGCGAGTAGCGCCGGGGCTGCTAAGGTTGACTCCCCATGACAAAACAAAACGACGCTATTGCAATATTAGGCGGGACCGGTGACCAAGGTCTCGGTCTGGCACTTCGCTTCGCGAAGGCGGGCCGCACGGTCATCATTGGCTCCCGCAAAGCCGAACGCGCGGTAACTGCCGCACAAGAGGTTATCGCCGCTGTGCCCGGAGCCACGGTTTCAGGCTGCGGCAATGAGGAGGCGACCGAGCAGGCGGGGATCATCATTATCTCCGTTCCCTTCGAGCACACCGCAGGCACCGTGAAGGGCATCAAAGGGTCTCTTAGCGAGGGTGACATTCTCGTCTCGATG
This sequence comes from Myxococcota bacterium, assembly GCA_047619425.1. Lineage (GTDB taxonomy): Bacteria > Myxococcota_A > UBA9160 > UBA9160 > UBA4427 > DUBZ01. The sequence goes on along the minus strand of JBLHOB010000002.1, from coordinate 22,019 downwards.
GCCGTGCCTTTGGCGACGGCCGTGGGCGACGGTGCTGTGCGCACTCTCGGTATCTGGCAGGGCTCGTGCGCTGAGATGGTGCAATCCCTCGTGCCCGATGGTGTGAGCGTCGTGAGTGCCTTTCAAAATGTCTCGGCCCATCGCCTGCGCGATCTCGCCAACGAGGTCGACTGCGACATCGTGGTCTCCGGCACCAAGGCACCGCGCGAGACCGTGATGGAGCTTTGCTCCTTGATCCCGGGCCTGCGCGGTATCAACGGCGGCTTGCTCTCGAACGCAAAGATTGTTGAAGAGATGACGGCCTTGATGATCGGGATCAACATTCGCTACAAGCTGCCGGATGGAGTCGGGGTCCGGTTCACGGGTCTGCCCGAAGCTTAGGCGCGTCGTGGGCCAAGCCACTAGGTAGGCAAGGCACGCACGGATCAATATTAACTTTTAGGGCCCCGGCTGTTACGCCGGGGCCCTTTTTCGTTGTAACCACGCCGGGCCGTCGCAGGTTGCCGCCGAAGGTGCCGTTCGTCTTCGCTCCGCTGGCGGCGCAGCCGAGCGAGACCGGCGCGATGCGCTCACCACATGAGGGCGCTTCTATCTGCTCGCCACCGGGGATGGCTCAACGTCGGCCGTCGTGAAACGCCGCTCTTTCGCTCTCAGCTTTTGAGCGGTGGATGCTCGTGCACGGCCCAAACGAGCACCCATTTGCCCAGGATTCCGGCGTGAGTTCGGCGTGTTGAACTGGACAAATGCAGTTTGTCTGCCAGCAAAATACTGGTCGGAAAATTAGCCAACTCGCCAATGCCTTGAAACTCAAGGGGTTGTGGTAGGACGAGCACGAGACCCCTACATTTTGTGCTTTTTTTTGTTGACGCATTCGCGCCAAGGCCGTAGAAAGCACAGACGGGGATGTGAGGTTCCTCCTGTAGCCTGGGGGGGTCGCAACCGAGTGGTTGCGGGGAGGGACTTGAGTTTGAGATTAGGGACGGAGGACTCTGCTCTTTCTCGGGGACGCCAAGGAAACTTGGCGTCCTTCTCATCACCGGACAAATTGAACGGCTTAGTCGAAACCGGAGAGCGGAGAGGGGAGCAAGCCCCAACGCCGGGAGCGAAACGAGAGGCCGAAGCACGAAGCCTGCTCAAGCGGACGGGCAACACGACGAGCCGCAGACCGCGCAGCGAACGAAAGAAAGAAAGAAAGACGACAACCTCAGGATCGAAACGCACCCACCCCATGCACTCCTCGCTCGCGATCCGCAGGGCCCGTGATTGACCAAGGGCGCCGATCGAGAGCAGTTCCAAAGAGCATCTACGAACAGTATTCACGAGCACCTTTTTCGAGTGGCACGTCAAAACCAAAGGGAATAAATCAAACGATTGGATCGCTGCGTCACTCTGGTTGAGAGAGGCGCGAATGGTTTGGCTGCCGCCGAAAATGAGAGTCAGTACGGGAACGATGTTTTGAAAGCGAGCTAGGCAAGCTTGCTGTAGCGACCGGGAGATTTGAGCCATCGAATGCGCCACTCGGGCAGGCCGAGCGGCCCGCTCTGCAAAGAAAAAATCGTAGACAACAGCCAGGTGTTTGCTGAACAAAGTTAAAAGTTAGATGAAGAAGTACGCGATGACCTGCGACACGATGTGACGATCCAACGCGCCTTTTTGACCCAAGTAGGGGTTATGCACGGTGCGCCGATTCAGGTCGTGCGATTAGGATGAAGCGGCAAACTTTTCGGCACGACTCTTGGAGCAAGTCAAATCGCAACTCATCGTAGGAAGGGTCATTAAGAAACGAAGTTTGAATTTCAGAGGCGATGCTTCAGGTCGGATTCAAGAAAAACAGCGATAGCCAGCGCAGGACGACGGCAAAAATACTCACGAACAAATCATCGATTTGGTTAGAAACAATCGATTCGGGCGAGACAACGAAAGGTGCCGAGGTACTCTACTGGGCCGCGGCAAAAGCTACGGATCACATCGATCGTCGGGCGAAAACGAACCAAGAACTGAAGCGAATTTACGCGTGATTTCATAAGTCACTACATCTCAAAAATGGCTTGAGACGGTCGAATCTGAAGGTCTCACGAGTTTCTTGAAAATGTTTGTGGTTAGGGAATGCGTGATTTGAAGGTCGGTATTTGAACAAATCATTCGTTGGTTGAGCTTTGGGAATGGAGCCGAATTCAACGTCAAGGAAAACACCCACGGCGGCAACAACACGGAAGACCAAGCAAACGAACATCCTGCGGCAGTTGGTGCGTGCGACACGCGACGAGCGAGCGAACGACTGAGAGACTAAAAAGGCTGACAGGCTGAGAGAAGAAGATCTGGGTACTGGTTTTGTTTTAGACGAACCGGTTTGCAAGACAGAGAGACAGAGCGGCGAGACCAGCGCATCAAACGAAGCGAAACAAACGCACAGACCGGCGGATTTTTAAACCGAGTCGCAAACGGATTGGGAAAATGACTATGGGCAACACCGAGGGCGGACGACGTGGTACGCGAGCGGCTACGGGCAGCAAGACCAAGAGCGCAAAGACAAAGGGACGAGCGCCGTCCAAGCGAGCGCTCAAGCAAGCGCCCAAGCAAACAGGCATGACCCGAGAAAAGTCCGGCATTGCGGTTACACGTCACTTCACACGTCCCGGTGAGGATCCGTTTGATTCGGTTGAGTGGGAGATCCGCTCAGCGAAAATTTCGAACGAGTCCGGAGATTCAGTCTTCGAACAAAACGATGTTGAAATTCCCGCAAGCTGGTCGCAGCTCGCAACCAACGTCGTCGTTTCAAAATACTTCCGCGGTCACCTCGGTACGCCGGGCCGCGAGACCAGTGTTCGACAACTGATCGGCCGCGTGGTTGGCAAGATTCGCGAGTGGGGAAGCAAGCTCGATTACTTCCAGAGCCAGGACGACGCCCAGGCATTCGCCGACGAACTCACCTACTTGCTCGTCAACCAGAAGGTCGCCTTCAACAGCCCCGTATGGTTCAACCTCGGTGTTGAGGGTACGCCCCAACAGGCCAGCGCCTGCTTCATCAACTCGGTCGACGACACGATGGAATCCATCATGGACCTCGCCAAGACTGAGGCGATGCTCTTTAAGGGCGGCTCGGGCGCGGGCAGCAACCTCTCAAAGATTCGCTCCTCACGTGAGACGTTGAAGGGCGGCGGCGTCGCATCGGGGCCGGTTTCCTTCATGCGCGGCTTCGACTCATTTGCCGGCGTCATCAAGAGTGGCGGCAAGACGCGCCGCGCGGCCAAGATGGTGATCCTCGACGTCGAACATCCCGACATCATTGAGTTTATCGAATCAAAGTCGTCCGAAGAGCAGAAGGCATGGTCCCTGATCGACGCGGGCTACGAGGGTGGCTTCAACGTCCCCGGCGGCGCCTACGACTCGGTGTTCTTCCAGAACGCGAATCACTCGGTGCGCGTGACGGATTCGTTCATGGAGGCTTCCCAGATCGACGGCACGTTCGATACGAAGGCCGTCAAGACGGGCGAGTCGGTCGACACGCACAAGGCAATGGACATCCTGAACAGGATGGGCGAAGCGACGCACCTCTGCGGCGACCCGGGCATTCAGTACGACACGACGATCAACAAGTGGAACCCGGTCAAGGAGTCGGGACGCATTAACTCGAGCAACCCGTGCTCGGAGTACATGTTCCTGGACGACACGGCTTGCAACCTCGCAAGCCTCAACCTGATGACGTTCGCCGACGACGACCGCAACTTTGAAGTCGAAGACTTCCGGGCCGCTGTCGCAACCACGATTACGGCGATGGAGATCATCGTCGATCCGGCGGACTACCCGACGGAGCTGATCGCGCGCAACAGTCACCTGTATCGCCCGCTCGGGCTTGGCTACGCAAACCTCGGCGCATTGCTGATGTCTTCGGGCATGGCATACGACAGCGACAAAGGCCGCAACCTCGCGGCGGCGATCACTTCAGTGATGTCGGGCCAGGCGTACACGACGAGTGCTGAGATCGCGAAAGCCATGGGGCCGTTTGCTCACTACCCGGAGAACAAGAAGCCCTTCCTCGAAGTGATCGAGATGCACAAAGCTGCGGCGAGCGTGATCCCGCATGACGGCGTCTCGGACGAGCTCTACGCGGCATCGGTTGATTCGTGGGCCAAGGCATTGTCGAAGGGCAAGCGCAGTGGCTATCGCAACGGCCAGATCAGCGTGTTGGCTCCGACGGGCACCATCGCCTTCATGATGGACTGTGACACCACGGGAGTCGAGCCCGACATTGCGCTGGTGAAGTACAAGAAGCTGGTCGGTGGCGGTTTCCTCAAGATCGTCAATCACACCGTTTCAATGGCCTTGGTTCGCTTGGGCTACAGCGCCGAAGAAGTCGAGGGGATTCTTGCCCACATCGACGAGCACGAGACCATCGAAGGTGCAGACGCCCTTAAGGACGAGCATCTGCCGATCTTCGACTGTGCTTTCCGCGCGCAGAACGGTACGCGCTCCATCGACTGGATGGGACATTTGCGCATGATGGGTTCGGTGCAGCCCTTCCTTTCGGGTGCGATCAGCAAGACGGTGAACTTGCCCGAAGACGCGTCGGCAGACGATGTTGTCGCGGCTTACGTCGAAGGCTGGAAGCTCGGGCTTAAAGCACTCGCGGTGTACCGCGATGGCAGCAAGCGCACGCAGCCGTTGAACACTGGCAAGGACAGTCAGAGCAACGTCACTCCGATTACCGCAGCAATCGGCGCCACAATGGGTGGAGCTCCAGGGCTCAACCGAAACAAGTTGCCGGACGAGCGCCAGGCCATCACTCACAAGTTCTCGATTGCGGGTCACGAGGGCTATCTGACCGTCGGCATGTACGACGACGGCATGCCCGGTGAGATCTTCCTGCGAATGGCGAAAGAAGGCAGCACCGTATCGGGCTTGATGGATACGATTGCGACGATGACGTCGATGGCACTGCAGTACGGTGTGCCGCTGCGGACCTTGGTCGACAAGTTCAGCCATACGCGTTTCGAGCCGGCGGGCTTCACCAACAACCGAGACATTCCGATCGCAAAGTCGATTACGGACTATGTGTTCCGATACCTCGGCAATCGCTACCTCTCACGAGAGGCTGAGGTTTCCGAGATTGAATCGGGAGAGGCAGATGTCTTCGGCGCGGTTTCGATCAGTGACGCACCCCGGGGTGCCGTTGCTGGAGGTTCCGAGGCTTCGGTTGGACGTGCGAACGCGGGCACAAGTTTCGTCAACCAGTCTGATGCACCGTCATGCATGGATTGTGGTTCGATCATGATTCGCAACGGGGCCTGCTACAAGTGCCCCAACTGCGGAAGCACAAGCGGCTGCAGCTAAAGGCCGAGCCGACAGGTAAAAAGATCGTCTCACTCTTTTAAGGTCTCGTTTTTTCGGATCTCACTGGGGGGTGAGCTTAGGAGCGCGGAAGTCCCCGCATCATGGCTGTGAAAATGGCCGGGGTTTCCGCGCTCCTGTACTTTTTACCTATCCGACGACCTCTCGAATGGCATCTTCGATTGGAATTTTCGAAAGATCAGATCGAAACGACGCACTTCTTCGTTTGCCAGTCGGCTTAGACTCGGCAAATAGGTAAGCTGGCTACATGTCGAATCGTCGTGCCGCGCGTGCGTCGCTTGATCAGTTTGTAGAGTTGATGACGCCGGCAGTTGTTCGCGCTGGCACTCTCGCGCGCAGCCTTGAGGGCAGAGTCTCAAACTCGCCCAAACGCGATGAAGTCTCCGACGTCAAGCAAGCTTTGACTCTGGCAGACACCGGCACCCAGGAAATCATCCTCAAGGCGTTGCTCGAACACTATCCAGAAGTTTGTCTCGCCGCGGAAGAAGACACCGAAACCGTCGACGCGTTTCCCAAGGACGCCGACGCCCAGGTGGTCATCGACCCGATCGACGGCACGTTGCGCTCCTACCTCGAAGGGACGGGCCCCTACGCGGTAATTGTGGGAGTCGCGGTGCGTGAAGTCTTTCAAGCCAGTCTCGTGTCGCTGCCGCGAGAAGGGATTGTGTTGGACGCGACCCGCGGACGCGGTGCGTACAAAACCGTGGGCGGTCGATCTCGCAGAAGTGTGCGAGCCGAGACGGACGGCAACCGCATCTTGGTCTCGCACGGTATGCCGAGCGCTGTTTCTGACGTGCTGCGCGCGAAGGGGTATGAAGTCGTCCCGTCATGCGGGGGCGCTGTTTCTGTTGCTCCGTTGATCAAGGGGGTCTGCGCGGGTGTTCGATTTGCGGACACCCCGGTCGGGGTGAGCATTCGAGGACGTGTCGGGGTGTTGATCGCGCGAGAGGGTGGGGCGCTTGTTCGCGCCGCAGCCGGGGCCGATTTCCCAGACGATCTCACGACCCGTCGGCCGACCGTGTTGCTCGCCAGCGAGCCGCAGCAACTTGATGACCTCGACGATGCTCTACGTGAAGGGCTCGGTGAAGGGCTCGGCTAAGGGCTGAACGAAGGCTTGGCTAAGAACCAAAACGGTTGCCTTGGCTTTTGAGCGAGATGCGTCGCGGAGCAGGGCCTAAACGGAAAAACGGCCCGGGCAATAAACCCGGACCGCATTTTTTCGGAGTCGGTCTCTTGATCGCACTCAAGACCGGCCGCTTCACTTGGCGAGTGGGCGGCTTTTGATCGCCGCCGCGCACCATCTTCGCGAGAGACCGCGAACTACATTTGCGTGTAGTCGGGGCCTTCTCCGCCTTGCGGCGTTGTCCAAGTGATGACTTGGTACGGATCCGCGATATCGCACGTCTTGCAGTGCACGCAGTTTTCGTGATGGATGAAGAGCTCTTTCCTGCCGGTATCTTTGTCCGGCACCATCTCGTAAACCGCGGCCGGGCAGAACTTCTCGCACGGGTTTCCATAGTCGCGCGCGCACTCGTTGGCGCAGACTTCCTTGTCGGCAACCACCAAGTGAGACGGTTGGTCCGCTTCGTGCGCTGTGCCACTGAAGCCGACCAGGTGCTCCTTGCTGAAGGTCAAGACGTTGTCGAACTCGAAGGGCTCGGGGTTGCGTTCGCTTTCGGGCAGCTCCCAAAGCTTCTTCATCGCCGTGTGGCTGGGGTGCGTCTCGATCGGATCGATCAGGCCGCGGCCACCGGTAATCATGGTTAGCGGCAGGTTCAAACCCATTGCGAACGGGACGCTCATCTCCATGGAGCCAGTGAAGTTGCGTGACTCGAGATGCTCTTCGTAGGCCCATGAGTCGCGGAAGCGCTCGGTGTAGCCGCCGAGGGTCACGGACGTGTAGTCGTCGGCCTTGAGTGCATCGACAATCGTCTCGGCTGCGAGCATCCCAGACTTCATCGCCTGGTGGACACCCGAGAGCTTCATGATGTTGAGCATGCTCGCACTGTCGCCGATCAACATGGCGCCGTTGCAGTAGAGCTTCGGCTGAGCGTACAGGGAGCCGGTGGGGATGCACTTGGCGCCGTAGCGAATGAGTTCTCCACCCTCGAGCAGGTCGCGCATATACGGGGTCGTCTTGAAGATTTGTGCGGCGAGGTGCGGGTCGTTGTTCGGGTTCTCCGAACCGAGGCCCGTAACAAAGCCGTACGAAACCAGGTTGTCTTTCATGTCGTAGAGGAACATGCCGTTGAGCTGGCCGAGCATATCCGGGAACAACGAGCCATGAACGACACGTCCGGGCTTGTGCTTCTCGGGCTTAACGCGCCAGATCTCTTTGATGCCGGTTTCGTAGGTCTGAGGGTTGTCGCCGTGCATGTCGAAGCGGTCGAGCAGCTGCTTTGCGCAGCTGCCGCGCACGCCTTCACCGAGGACCGTCACGTTGGCCAGGATGTCCATGCCAGCTTGGTAGGTGGACTTCTTGCTGCCATCGGCCGCAACGCCCATGTCACCGGTGCGCACACCGAGGACCTTGTCGCCTTCGGTGAGGATCTCCGACGCGGCAAAGCCGGGGTAGATTTCGATGCCGATCTCTTCGCACTTGGCGCCGAGCCACTTCACGACATTGCTAAGCGATGCGACGTGATAGCCATTCTTATAGAAGGGCGGCGGGCAGACCGGAACCTTAAAGGTGCCGTTGCGGGTAAACAGCTGAAACTGCGAGTCGTCGCAGATGTACTCGGTGGGGAAGCCCTGCTCAACGAAGTCGGGCATCAACTCAGCGATTGCACGCGGGTTGATGACGGAGCCGGAGAGTTGGTGATCTCCGAGGCCAGCGGCTTTCTCAATGACGAGAATGACCGGCATTTCGATCTCGGCAACGCCGTTGGCTGCTGCGGTTTCGTTGTGGGCCTCGACGTTCTTGACCAGGTGATAGGCTGAGGCCAAGTTGCCGGGGCCGGCACCTACATAAAGAACATCGACTTCCATGCTTTCGCGTTCGGGCTCACTCATCATTTCTTCTCCGTACGATTTTTGGTTTCAAATATCGTCGTTGTTGTCAGAATGGTTTTCGTTGCGGGTGGTGCAGTTTTACAGGGCGCTTCGGTGGTGACAGGTCGAGCTGCACTCATGTTGTGCCGGGCCGTGTGAATCGGGACGTTTCTGTGGAAGCGCCGCGAACCTCACGGGTTTGTCATCCTGGAACTGGGCGCTTTGACGTAAAATATTCGTTGGAGATGTCGCCCTCGCCCCGCGTCGAACAGACGGGTCTCCGACGGCGTCGATCTCCAGAACTCCGATCAAATACAAGGGCTTCGCGTAATCGACGGGTCCGGACACGAGGTTAGGGAAGAGTCTCTTTTTGCGCAAAAAACCCGGTCAATGGATCCATTTGCCTTCGTTGACCCGCCGGGGCCCATTTTCTAATCTGACAGCGGCCAGGGCGGAATCCGTCCGGGGCGAGCTCCGCAAACAATGTGCGACCCGGCACCAAAACAAGGCGCACATCAAATGCATCGCCAAGTAGGCCCAAGCCTAGGTTTAGGGGCCAATCGAGAACGACCCCCGGGTCGAAACCTGCACTTGTACGTGCCCAGCACCATCGCGTCCGCCGACGGTGCCCCCGATGCATGATTGGGCTTTCGTCGAGCTGTTTCGCGAGTACATCGCCGTCAACCGAACGTTGCGGTCGTTGTTCGTGCGCTTTCGCCAGGGCGCGCCTTGCTTTGAAGATGTGGCGCTGCTGGTTGGCGATACCGACAGCAGCATGCTCTTTCGCTTGAAAGAGCGCTGCCACGCATTGTTCCGCCGAGAGTCAAGCGTCGCGTCGGATCTGCACCGAGAGGTGCTTTTTGACTTGACCGTGGGCTCACTCTTCCACGAGGCGATGAAGCTACGCGAAAATCTGTACCAGCACGAAGTCTACGTGCCAAAGGTTGAGAGCTTGCTCGCCCAGCACGGGCCCGGTGACGGCGATTTTTTTGACGAGTTTGAGAAGATTCAGGCAACCGGCGCGGATCGCACGATGCAGGCGATGGCGGAGACTGAGGCTCTACTCGAACAGACGCGCAATCAGCTGCGCGGCTTGCTCGAAGGGCGGCCGGAAAACGGCCTGATGACGCGCAACCTGGTCGAAAACCGCGGAGCGGTCGAAGAGGTGTTCGACTGTGATCTGGCGGAGATCCTTGCCGGTATTCACGGAGGGGTGCTCGCGGGCTTTGCGGCAGCCGCGCACTCCTATCTAGAGAGCGCATTTTTCAGTGAGGCGATCGTATGTCTTGCCGATGCAGAGGTCGCAAGCGTCGACGACGTTGCGCTGAGAGCGCAACTGCTCCGCCTCGCTAACTACGCGAAGGGCATGATGCATTTCTCCGCAGGCGAGTACGCCGAGAGCTTCGACTCACTCGATGCGTGGCTTGAGGCAAGCCCGGGCGTCGAAGAGGAGAAGTTTTTGGCCTTTGCCTCGAGCGCACTCTCGCGCGTTACGAAGTTGATCAACCAGGAGTCGGAGAGCGAGCTTCAAGCTCGCGCGGCGCAGCTCGTCACGCGGATTGCGAGCCGGACGAAGCGCTAGGCCGCAGCGAGCTTGCGGTCTTTATTGCGAAAGTAGATCCAGCTCGCGATGCCAGCCACGATCAGGCCAATGCCGATCCACTGGGGCTCGGTGAGCCCGAGTGCAACTTTCGGGTTGCGTCGGAGGCTCTCGATAACGAGCCGTCCCAAGCCGTTCGCGATCATGTATTCGCCAAAGAGAAACGGGCTGATGGCGCGTCGTGAATACAGCAGCCAGGCGATCGGCAGCAGCCAGACGACTTCGTAGAGTTGGGTCGGATGGACCGGGATGTTGATGGGCGGCGCGCCGATCGGGAAGGCGACTGCCCAGGGCAGATCACTCGCGATGCCGTAGTCGTCGCCTACCAGGAAGCAGCCGACGCGACCAAAGCACTGGCCGATTGCTGTTGCGACGGCGCCCGCTTCGAAAAGGCGGCGCATCTCAAGTCCGTAGAAGCGACTCGCGGCCGCGGCCGCCGCCATGCCTCCGAGCAAGCCGCCATACCAGGTGATGCCGTCGCGTCGAAAGAAGTAGCTGGAGAACGAGTCGCCCTCGCGGAAGACCATATCGGTTGCGAAGTAGAGCTTCGCGCCGAGCACGCCACCGATCATCACGAACAACAGTAAGTTGCTACTGAGCTCGGGGTCGATGCCCTTGCTGGGCAACTCTCGAGCGGTAAGCCAATAGGCCGCGAGGAAGCCCATTGCCATCATCACGCCGAAGCTGCTGATGGGATAGTCAATGCCAGGAATTGTAAATAAAATCGGGTACATAGTCTTCTCCGGCGCGCAGCCTACGGAACCCGGGCACAGCGGGCAAGGCGCGGGGCCGTGCGCCAACGGTTTTTACGGCAGCGGCTTTTCGCGCCCGGGGCTACAACCGAAGCAAGCCAGCGTAGGATTTACACGCCGGGTGTGGGCGAGCCGCTCGGGCGAAGTCGCATACATTTCGGGGACTTGCTGGAGTGGCGGCTATTAGCCGCGTCACTCGAACTCAAGTTCGTGTCCGGCGACCGGCGCGCGAAGCGAAACGCTTGCGTTTGGCGGATGAATTTGGTGAGTGACGGTGACTAGTGGCGTACGAGGCTGACGCAGAAGGTCGCACCGAGGCCCGGTTCGCTCTCGACCCAGACGTCACCGGCGTGGGCCAGCGCAATCTTTTTGACAATGGAGAGTCCAACGCCGGTGCTCGGAGTGACGTTGTCGGCTGAAAGCGACTCGAAGGCGTCGAAGATCTTTTCGTGGGCCTCGCCAGGGATCCCGCGTCCGTTGTCGCGAACCGAAATAACATGTTGGTCTTCTTCTTCGATGATCTGGATCGAAATCCTCGGCGACTCGCACGGGCCCATGTGTTGCAGTGCGTTGCCGATCAAGTTGGAGAAGACCTGGTAGAGCTGGGTGCGGTCACAGACAACGACGGGCGGGGCGGCGGGGATTTCCAGCTCGACACCTTGCGCCTCGAGTCGCGGCTTGAGTTCAGTCTGAATTTGTAAGAGCACGTTGCGCGGGTCGCTCGTCGTAAGGTTCGGAGTCTCTCTCTCGCGCGTTGAAAGCTCGAGCAGGTCTTGGGTCATCGTGTTCATGTTGGCGCCCGCTTGCTCGATGCGGTCGAGGAAGCGCTTGCCGGTCTCATCGAGGAGCGTTTCGTAATCTTGCTTCATGAGTTTGGTGAAGCCCAGAAGTGAAACCAACGGCGAGCGCAGGTCGTGGGAGACCGTGTGCACGTACGACTCGAGTGAGGCAATTTTTTGCTTGAAGCGCTCCGTGAGACGCTGCTGGCTCGTCGTGTCGCGCAACTGAACGATGTGTCCCAGAGCTTCTCCGTCTGCATGCGCGAGCCGTGTGCTGCTCACTTCGACAAAGATGGCAGGACAACCGACTCGGGCAAGTTCAACGAGGTGACGCACTGGGGTGTTCGTGTCGTCTTGTCCGCTGGATGGCTCGGCCATCGCTTCATCGTCGCCGTCTTCTTCCGCAGATTTGCTCACGCCTTGTGCGACAGGGGCGATCGCTGAGGCGGGTATGAAGAGTGAAATTGGAGCGTCGAGTAATTCGTCGAGTGACTTTCCGAGCATCTCCGCGGCGCGTGGGTTGGCGTGGGAGATGAACCCCTGTGGGTCGATGGTGAGCACAGCTTCGGGCAGGTGGTCGATGAGAGTCTTGTAGTGGCCAAGCGCCTCGGTGCAATCGTGGCGCGCGGCTTGAGAGGGCAGGCCTTCGACTCGCTCGAACACTTCGGCATCGGACGCTAGGGGATAAAAGGGGGCGTGCATATATTCTCGACGTCTCGCTCGATGTTGGGGGACGGATCTAGTGGAAACTACGGGTAAACCGAGCTTGGATCGTATCAGAGCGTTTGATGGAAGGTCAATTAAAGTCGGGGAAATCCACGAGATAGCCATTTGCATCACGCGATGAAGCAACGCCGAATCTTGCGTCATCCACGTTGCGTTTCAGTACGTCGTTTCATGCGGGCCAGTGTGTGTGGCATCGCGTCGCTTGGGCACAAACGCAGTCGTCCGATGTCGTGTTTTCCAGCAAGCTGCAACGATTGGCGCAGTCGGGGAGGCGACCAATGAACGAGGTGCCAAGGCGACTCGATTGATACTTCCTATACGAAACGGGAGGTTCGTGCTCGAGTAGATTTTGTATCCGTTGAGCGCGAGGGCACACCCAGGGGTGCTGAACCGTCGTTCGGCCAACGGGGATGGGGTTGGTATGCTCGCAAGCGAGAGTGAGACGCTTTCTGCGGCGCGGGGTCACAGGCCCGCGAACTCACAACAAAAACGTCGAGGACAACCGTGGAATCACTTGCTGCGAATCCCAGTGCGGGTGGCGCCAGTTCGAAGGCGAGCGATGGGGCTACCGAAGCAGGGAGTCTGCGTCGCACTGAGTCTCACTTTCATGGCCATCGCGGTCTGACGCTGTTTCGTCGCTCCTGGCATCCGCGCGAACCGACTCGCACTGTGGCGTTGGTGCACGGGTTTGGTGAACACAGTGGCCGGTACGAGCATGTGGGCAGTTGGTTCGCCCGGCGGGGTGTGACGGTTCACAGCTTTGACCTGCGAGGTCACGGTCGGTCCGGCGGCAAGCGCGGCCACGTCGACTCCTTTGCGGACTACTTAAACGACCTTGAGTTTTTTCTGCAGACGGTTTCCGAAGAGGCATCGCCTCAACCGATCACCTTGGTAGGACACAGTCTCGGTGGCTTGATCGTTACGGCTCTTGCGGTCGAACGGAGCCCGGACGTGCAGAGCGTTGTGACGTCGGGTGCGGCACTCGCACTGTCGCCCGATTTGTCGGGGCTCAAGATTTCGATTGCTCGACTGCTTTGCAAAATCTTCCCGCGCATGTCGATGAACGCTGGGCTTGCTCCAGACTTGATCTGCACCGACCGCGAGGTGGTGGCACGCTACGTCGACGATCCGCTGGTACACGGCACCTCGAGCGCGGCGCATGCAGTTTCCATGATCGACCAAGTGGGGCGTTTGCGCGGCATGGGCGCGCGAGTCGACGTCCCGATGCTGTTGCTGCACGGTGCGCTCGATCAATTGTGTATGCCTGTTGGCAGCCAGTCATTTTATGCCAGCATGCCGAATTCCGCGGGAAGTTCGGGCGCACCGAAGGCAGAGCTGCGAATGTACCCGCGCAGTTCCCACGAAATTTTTAACGACGTCGAACAAGAAAGTGTCTTTGCGGACGTGCTCGCGTGGATCGAACAGCACGAGCAGGCCGTAGAGAAGATTTAGAGAAGATCTAGAAGAAGAGCCAAAGGAAGAGCCAAAAAAAGATTTGAAAGAAGATCGCAGAGAAGGTCTTCGGATAGGTCCAAGATCGCGATCCAACCAAGACGTCGGATCAGGAGAGGCACCATGGCAAGTAGTGACGCACCCGAGCAAGCTGGCGAATTGACCCATGTCGATGCGAAGGGTCGGGTGCGCATGGTCAACATTGGTGAAAAGCAAATTACCCACCGTGTCTGCGTCGCGCGCGCGCGCGTGCTCATGGCCGCCGCCACGTTGGCCAAAATCAGTGATGGCAAGATTCCCAAGGGGGACGTTTTGGCAACCGCGCGCCTGGCCGGGATCCAAGCCGCCAAGCGAACCGACGAGTGGATCCCCCTTGCGCACCCGCTGCCCCTTGATGCGGTCGAAGTGTTTTTGACCCCCGATCCAGGCGGGCCGGCGATCCTCATTGAGGCTCGGGCCGAGACGCACTGGCGCACAGGAGTCGAAATGGAGGCAATGGTCGCCGCGGCTGCAGCCGGGCTGACGGTTTATGACATGTGCAAGGCGATCGACCGGGACATGGTGGTCGACTCAGTCCGCCTGATCCATAAAACCGGAGGAAAAAGCGGTACTTGGACCCGTCCCGACGAGGCCGAGCCGCAGACGAGCTCCGACACTTGAAGGACGACGTGGCCGACCCAAAGCCTCTCACTCCCAATACCACTTCCCCCCCCGGGTTCACGCCCGCGTCGGAACCAGACACTTCCGAGCGGGTTCTCTCTGAACAGAGGCGACCAATCGGTTACGAAGTTGTGGAAAGGGGAGCAGGAGTGGAGGCGACAATGGAGCTTGGTGCCGCGGCAGGTGTGCGGCAGTCAGTGGTCGACGATCCCGATCGCGAATTGGTGCGACGCTGGCAAGGTGGAGACGAGAGCGCTTTTGAGGTGCTGGTCGAGCGTCATCAGCGGCGGGTGTTTCGGCTGTTGATGCGCATGATGGGCACACGCGAAGAAGCCGAAGACGTCTCCCAGGAAACGTTCTTGAGCCTCCACCGACACGGCAAGCGCTTTCGTAGCGAGGCCCGCTTTTCGACATTTGTTTATCGCGTTGCGGCAAACGCCGCCCTTAATCGCAGGCGCTCTCTTGGACGTGCGAGAGCACGCTCGGCTCGCTTCGCGGTGCGACAAGCCGCCGGCGACAATCTCCCTTACTCACCTCGTGATCCTGAGGACGCGACCCTCGGCAACGAGTTGTCTGAAAAAGTACGCGAAGCACTGCAAACACTCACGCCATCGCTGCGTATGCCCGTAGTGCTCTACGACATCGAAGGTCTGGCCTACGGCGAGATCGCTGAGGTTCTCGGCGTTGCCGAAGGCACCATCAAATCGCGAATTCATCGAGCCCGAAAGGCGCTGCGGGAAGCACTCCAAAGCGCTTTGGGCACGAGCGGCGAGGGCAACACACCGTGAATCATTCCGATATCCAATCACGCATGGCAGATTATCTCGACGGCGAGTTGCCTCTCGACTCCCGAGCGTTGTTCGACGCGCACTTAGACCAGTGCAGTCCGTGCAGTACCGAGTTGGCCGAAATGCGCGACACGATTCGCATGTTGCGCACACTGCCCTACCCCGAGCCGCCGGAGTCCTTTGTTGCTGACGTGATGAAGCGCATTGATGAAGGCGAAGGGCAGGCCGATTGGTTTGGCCGCCTGCTTGAGCAGCTGTCGCAGATCTTTGTGCCACGCTTTGCGATTCCGGCCACAGCGGTTGCAGCGGCTTTGACGCTGACGTTCATGACGGGTGACCTGAACCTGCGCACTCTCGATCCGACGAGTCGACCCGGACAGCTTGAAGTCGCGGGGTTTGCCCTCGATTCCCAAAGCGCAGCCCAAGGCAGGGCTAGCCAATTACGCGAGCGTGTTCAGGTACCCGTGCGCGTCGTAGCCAATCGCATGGACCAGGGAAGCTCGTTGCCGACAGCGCGGGCGGAGACGATGCGCGTTGCCCGGGCACAACAGTGGCTGGGGCAGGGCTTGGCTGCACCGAATCGCGATGCTTCGGCGGGGTCGTTTCTGTTTCGCATCTCGAGTGATCAGTTGGGGCCGATGCGCCGCCAGCCGCGAGAGACAGACTTTGCCGGTCGCATGATGCTGATGAATGGTTTTTCACAGGGAGTGGGACCATATCTAGGTGCATCGGCGGCGCCGCCAATGAGTTTGGGTGCGACGTCAACGACACTCAGAACTGGGGCCCGGGGGCAGAACCTGCAGCCGGTTGCCGTGTCTCGTACCGCTGCAACTTTCGGTGCAGATGCAGGTGCAGATGACTCAGCATTTTCACCCGAAGAGCGTCGCAACCAAGAACTCGACGCCAGGTTGGCCTTTCTGATCCAAGATCCAACCGGGTTTGCGATGCGCCAGGCTGAGACGTCTTTGGCTGCTCGTGAGCTTTGGTTGCAACAGCTCGCGGCCCGGGCTGAGGAGTTGGGTGAGGTGGAACGTGTGATGAGCGCCCTTGAAGGAAGTGGCGATCGCAATTCGCTTAACCTCGCGCGCGACTTCGACACGGCGCTCAAACAGAACCGCGCGAGTTGGGCATCGGCTGAGGCGAAGCCCGAAGGCAAGTGAGGTGTAGTGTTCGTCTCGCCTGTCATTTCGCGCTGATCTCGACGCGAGTGATCCGCTTGGGTGACAGAAGAAGCCCGACGGGGTTGGGCGCGAATAGCGCTCGCTCAACAGCGAGTGACCGGGAATCTCGCGTGCGCACTTTGTGGCTTGGCGTTGAATCGTTACTCTGACGTGCCATTCGTTTCAGGTGTCGAACCTGTAACTACCTAGATTGGCGCCCACAACCATGTTTCGGTCCGATTCCATTTGCGCAGCCCTGTTTAGAGTTTCGCCTGTCGCCGTCGCGCGACGCTTCGTGAAGCCGCGAGCGGCCCTCGCAATTTCACTTGCAAGCCTCGTCACTTTCGCTGCGGGTGCGCAGGACGACGAACCCCTCGAGCCCGAGGTGATCGACATGGCTCCGGACGATGCGGTGGGTTGGAGCTTGCGAAACGTCGCGGCACCCATCGGAGCCATTTTTCAAGGTGGACTTGGCTACTGGTACTCCGAGCGGTCGATTGAAATCGACACGACGCCTTCCGGGGGCTTTGTCGACCTCTTCTACGTTCGCCGCAACTTCCAAAAGCGCTTCGAGCAAGCCCAGGCTCCCGTGACGGTGCTACTGCCTCCGCGCATTAAGGCGGGGCCACGAGACGCGCTGACCGTGCGAGCATTTCACGAAGGCTTTCGTCAGCAAAGTATCACCGTGCCGATCAAGTCGCGGCAAACCGAATTGGTCATCAATCTCGAGCCTCTACCCAATTTGTTGAAGGCCGTATCCCATCGCTACTTTGCCGGGCGTTCGACACTGGTGTTTCTGACCGACGAGTCGCCCACGTTTCGTCTACAAGACAAGAAAAACGGCATCGGTCTGATCTTGAGTGAGACGGCGCAATCCGCCGAGGCGGCTGCGGCAATCGACGGCATTGCTAGCCCCATGGTTGTCAGCGCCGACTCCCAGCAGATCGGTGAAGACTTCTTTGTCGAATTTGAGTTCGCCGACGCACAGCAAGTTGAAGTGCGCTCGCGACTCGCTGAGGACCCAGCACGCGGCCTTTATGCATTCAGCCTGGATCTGATCCCAGTGAAGGGATATGGCGATTCGGTTGCTTCTGCGCAGGCCGCACTCGCACGCCTTGCCTCCGACGACGTCACCGGGTGCCGTCTTGAGTTTGATGCCGGATTGCGCAGCGAACTCGACTCGGGAGCTCTGTCTCGCGCGCTGGTGCCGAAGGGCGCGTTTACCGATCCGTACTTGCGCGCCGCAATGCGCCGCCTTGGCGAGTTGTCTCCGGACGACGGCACGGTGAAATTCACAGGGGGCGTTGCGTATCGCCCGGTCGTGCCCATCGAGCTTGAAGTTGCACTCAGTCAGGCAGCAGAAGCCGAAGGCTTCCTCGTACTGTTGCGAGAGTTCGTCCGTGAACTTGAGGATACAGATCATCAGCGCGAGACGCTCCGAAGTCTCGTAGCACCGGAGATGAATCCTTTGAGCTTCGCAGTGGTGATCGACAAGGCGAATGCCCGCGAGAAAATCTGCATCGCAGCGCAGTAACCCCTGCCACTCGGCTGCAATCCAAGAGCACCTCGCTAAGCTGGCTCGACTCCCGGTCCCGCGGAGTAGTGCCATGCGTGTGTTAGCCGACTCGGCGAATGCGAGTGCGATCGATTCACCAAGTTCGTCACCCAGTGAGACGTCGATTGATGACAAGATCGCCAAACACCCGGCTCGAGATCCTGCCCAAGACTTCGCTTCCGAAATTACAGCGGACGATCACGTTGATCTCCTTGCTGCAGATTTTGAAACGCTTCGAGAAGAACACGATCCATTTGTTGTCTCACACGCATCGGCTCACGACCTTCCGCGCGAGCGGCTGACACGCTTAGGTGCTGAGGCGCTATCGGACGCGGAACTTGTTGCGCTGCTACTTCGCACCGGAGGCGGTGGCCTCGATGCAGTCGGTGTCGCGCGAATTCTGCTCGACGCATCCCGAGGCTTGCTTGGGCTCCCGCGTTTTTTGAGCGCGGGGCGCGCGGCGATCCCCGGCCTGGGCCCGGCGAAGACCGCGAGTCTTAACGCTGCGATCGAGCTCGGCCGCCGCGCAAGCGGGCGGCGCTTGCGCATCGGCGAGCCGATGCGTGGCCCCGATCAGATCCACCGACACTTTCACCCGCGGCTCCGAGATTGCGAGCACGAGCTGTTCCTCGTCGTGTTGCTGGACAGCCGGCATCGCATCATGCGGGAGGCCATCATTTCGAAGGGCACTCTGACGGCGAGTCTCGTGCACCCAAGAGAAGTTTTCCGTCCTGCAATTCGGGAGTCTGCGGCAGCGATCGTGCTAATTCACAACCACCCGAGCGGCGAACCGGCACCCAGCAGCGAAGACCGCGAGGTGACCCGCAGGCTCGCAAGTGCGGGGAAACTAATGGGAGTTCGGGTTGTGGACCACGTAATCGTGGCCGAGCGGGGCTACTTCAGCTTTTGCGAAGCCGGGGAACTCGAGCTCGACCCGGAACCGTAACCCCTAGGGGGTGAGCAATATAACGATTGCAAAGCTAAGGGCAATCGATCGCGCAGTCGAAGAGCAGCATTGAGGATTCGATCGCAGGTGTACTGCGAAAACGCATGGCGAACGTCGCACTGATGAATGTGTAGAGGGCCAAGAACATGTCCAAAGTGAGCATCGAGGACGGTTATGAGCTGTCGGGGGTCGAGCAACGTCGCTTCGACCGAACCGAGTTATTGGTGCGCGTCGAGTATTCGACTGTCGACGAGATCTTTTCGGAGTTCACACGGGATATCAACGAAGGCGGCTTGTTCATCGAAACCGAAAAGCCCCGACCGACTGGGACGGAAGTTGCGATGCGCTTCAACTTGCCAGGCAGCCCCGAACCGTTGCAAACCGTGGGACGCGTGGTTTGGGTACGCAGTGCAAGCAACGACATGCCGGCAGGTATGGGGATCGAGTTCGACGAACTCACTGACGAGGATCGCGTCCGGATCAACAACATGATCCGATCGCTGCGCAACGGTCTGAACGCTTAACCGAATTCACTGCGTAGGGATGGACTGCGAATCGCTTTCAACGCGGTGGGCTGTGCAGCACCAACCGCTTGAAAACCGAACGTGCAGCCAATCAAGCACAAGCGGTTGCCAGACGCCGATGCACTCATGCATCAAAGGTCGGTTGAGCGAGCTCACGTCCCCAACGAAGCAGACGCGAGCTCTACAACCTGTCGTGCGAAGCATGCCTCCACGCGACGCTCAAGGCGCAGTTTAGAGTTTGCTCCGAGCGTGGCCTCGCGGAACGCTCTTCGTGGTGCTCTTTGTTAGGCTCTTGGTGACTAGTTGGGCTCTTGGTGACTAGAAGGGGATGTCGCCGTCTGCCGGAGGTGGGCCACCGGAGCCGCCGCTCGGGCCGCCACCGTAACCACCACCTTGACCACCACCTTGACCACCGCCTTGGCCTCCGCCAGAGAAGTTACCTCCGCCGCCTTGGCCACCACCTTGGCCGCCGCCTTGACCGCCGCCAGAGTCACCCTCACCGCGCGGACCCCCAAGAAACTGCACGGTCGTCGCGTTGATCTCTGTGGTCTGGCGTTTGACGCCTTCTTTATCTTCCCAATCGCGGGTCTGAATACGCCCTTCGATATAGACCGTGCGTCCCTTTGAAAGGTACTGGGAGCAGAGCTCGCCGGTTTTGCCCCATGCGACGATGCGGTGCCACTCGGTCTTCTCGACTTTTTCGCCGCCTTTGTCTGTCCAGTTTTCGCTGGTGGCGAGAGAAAAGTTGACCACCGCCTGACCGCTTTGTGTGTATCGAAGCTCCGGGTCACGTCCCAGGTTGCCAATAAGAATTGCTTTGTTGATACCTGCCATGAGGGTCTCCATCGGGACATGCTTGGGGGAAAGAAGACCGGATGATTCCCCTCGCGCCCCCGCGCGTCAATGGCTGAAGCGCCGCCAAACGGCGGTTGACGGCATTCTGCGGCGAATTTGGCGTTGTCGCTGTTTTCGTGTTTCCAATGAGGCTCACGATCGAGCCCCCGCGCTCACGCCGCGCGGCCCCCTGTGAATAAACGGGCGTCACTGAGCCGCCTCAGCGCACGCAAGTGCTGAGGGCCAATCATCAAAGCCTTATCGACACGGTCGTTGTGCTGGCGTCGTCACCCAGGCCGCTTCACTTTGCGGTCAAGCGCGAACTTGCCCCAGTGCCGGTGTTTGGCGGGGGCCTCGCGATCGAGGTGCGCGCCTATTTTGCCTGCGGCAATTCGGGGTAGCGGGGCGCTCGTGGCCAAGGGCAGGGGTGCGATGAGGAGTGGCTGGTCGAGATTTGATATTAGCCTCCGATCCGAACTTCGGCCCCGGAGGCGCTGGATCGCGCCTCGCTCAAGGACCGAGTTCGAGAATCGATGCTGGTTGTGCTGGCGGGCGGCACCCTCAAGCGAATTTCACAAACTAACTGACCATTTTGGCTTCGAGATGGCGTTCTCATCCCGGCCCGATTACCTTCTCTATAAGTTTTCCTTTCCGGGGGGTGGGGGAGCATGGGACGCGGTACGTCTGGCCATGATCCAAACGACACGTTTCAATTGAAGCTCCGCAGTCGCGAATCGTAATCCGGCTCGTTGCAAGATGTTGTGCCTTTCCCCCAGCTGACAAAAACCGACAAAACGCATCGAAGGCCCGAGAAAACCACGGGTTCTTCGCCGCGAGAAAGTCGGACATAAATTGCGGGTGGGGCCCATGGCTAGATCAAAGACGGCGAATCGACGTACTGCGGCGGCTGGCGACAGCTTTGCGGCGCGCGTAACCAACGAAGCGATGGGGCTGCTGCTGGTCGGCTTCGGCCTACTCGCCACTCTGGCGCTATCGACCTACTCGCCGACGGACCCGATCTTCGAGTTGGGCTCAGTCAACAATCGCATTGGCCCTGTAGGCGCCACGCTGGCTGGCTCGCTGCTCGGCCTGCTTGGATACGGAGCGATGGTCGCGGTGGCCGTTGCGGGCTGGCTCGGTGGCCGACTTCTGCTTGGGCACGGTGTCCCCGACGCTCGCGCGCGTTTTTGGCCTGGCAGCATTTTACTGATGCTCGGCGTTACGACGCTCCCTCTCGTACTTCATCACCTGGCACCCGGCCGTCTCGGCGCGCCTCTTGGCGGACGACTCGGCGAGTTTTTGGTTGCCGGAGAAGAGGTACTCCTCGGCGAGTGGGGCGCGCTCCTGATCAGCTCATCGGTATTGGTTGTCGGGGTGTTGGGCTTGCTCGGCATTCCGACCGGCCGTGCCATGACAGCAACCGCTTCGGGGGCTGCACTTGCCGGACGCTTTGCAGCCGACGGACTCGTTGCGACGGCGGCCGCACTGCGTCGCATCCTTGAGCCAATCGCCGCTGCCGTACCCGGCGTGACCGGTGCCGTGACAGGTTGGTTTGGCGAGGTCGCTTCCAAGGATTTGAAGAAGAACAAGCGCCGCGAAGAGGCCGCAAAGAAGAAGGCGAAGAAGGCCGCTGCCAGCAAGGAAGGGGCCGAGGCCGAGCAAGAGTGGGAGGAAGTAGAGGAAGGCGAAGAGGGGGAGTGGGAATACGAAGACGCAGAGGGTGAAGAAGGCGAAGAAGAAGAGTGGGAGTACGCGGAAGGCGAGGAGGAAGGCGAAGAAGAAGAAGAAGTTGCCGAGAAGCCCGCGAAATCGCCTCACATCGTCGACCACGAGAAGGACCGCGCCAAGAGCCGCAAACCCAGCCAGGAGGCCTTCGAGTTCAACGCCGACGGCCCGCTCGGCC
>JBLHOB010000001.1:0-36418 GCA_047619425.1 Myxococcota bacterium | reverse complement strand
ATCGGGCATCGGGACTTGATGCTCGATTCCTTCCTCGGGTTTCTGAAAAGAAACGGACATCGCAAAGATCGCTTTGCCGTGTTGAATGGCTACAACGCGTCGTGTGGCGAACGACCTGCCGTCGCGAATGCGATCGACCTCGTAGATAATCGGGGTCTTCGGATCGCCGGGCCGCAAGAAATCGCCCTTCAGCGAATGCGCGACGCGCCCCTCAACGGTGCGATTTGCGGCGACGAGTGCCTGGCCGACGACTTGGCCTCCGAACACACGTTGCGAACGCTCTTGTGGACTGCGTCCACGAAACAGGTTGAGCTCGAGTTGCTCGAGATCGAGTAAATCGATGAGAGATGTCAGTGCGCTCATGTTATGACTATCGGTTGCTCGCGGTGAAGGTGATCGGTACGTGGCCCGGTACGCGAAACAACGACCGGCCCCATTGGGTGGTTGGATTCACCAATGTGAGATCGTCAAATCGCTCAACCAACGAGCGAATCGCAATTTCGGTTTCGATGCGAGCCAGATGCGCTCCGAGACAAAAGTGCGCTCCACCGCCAAATGAAAGTTGGGCGGGGGCGTTCTTGTCGTCCGTGAACCGCGTGATGTCGAAGCGCTCGGGGTCCTCAAAGACTTCGGGGTCTCGGTTTGCCGCGGCGAGGACCGCGACAATCTCGGCGTCCGTCGGAATGGTGAAACCGCCGAACTCCATGTCCTCGTGCAGCACCCGTATGGTCGCGACGATTGGGCCCGAGTAGCGCAGGCATTCTTCGACGGCGCTCGGAGCGAGTTCGGGGTTGGCGCGCAATTTGGCCATTTCATCGGGGTGGCGGATCAACGTGGTGAGCCCATTGCCGATCAAGCCGATGGTTGTTTCGAAGCCGGCGATCAAGAGTCCAATGGATTGTGACAGCAACTCCAGTGGGTCGAGCTTGTCGCCCTCTTCTTCGGCGGAGATCAACACGCTGAGGAGATCGTCACCGAGGTTGCTTCGGCGTTCTTCGATGAGATTGTTGAAGTAGCCAATCAGTGATGTGCTCGCAGCTTCTACGCGCTTGCCGATGGCGTCGTCACCGAGTCCGCGGATCGTAAGCAAGCCGTGCGTCGCATCGGCAGTCCATTGCGTGAAGTCGTCTTGGTCTTCAGTCGGGACGCCGAGCAACTCGCAGATCAGCGTTGCAGGTACAGGGCGAGCGAGGTCGTCGATGAGATCCATCTCGCCCGTGGCGGCGACTTTATCCAAGAGTCGCTGCGTCACGGTTTCAACCTTGGGTCGCCACGCTTCGATGGCGCGGGGAGTGAAGGCCTTTTTGACGAGCTTGCGCAAACGCGTGTGTGTCGGTGGGTCTTGCAGCAGCATGAAGAGACCGCCGCCGGGGATTTCTTCGTCCTGTCCCGGCAGCAGGCCGTTGGTTAGTCGCATGCCGGCCTGGGGTGCGCGCAGCAGGCGTCGCACGTCGTCATAGCGCGTGAGGCGCCATCCACCTTCAGGGGTCAGGTTGACCGGTTGCGTTTCGCGCAACTCTTTGAACCCAGTGTAAGGATCTTCTGGCTGAGGACCCTCGACGGGCTCAACGCCGTACCAACCGGGGGTCGGCAGTTTCGGCGAAGCATCGTTTTCGGGAGAAGAGGGTTGCTGAGAGATGACGGGCCTCCTGACCTTGGCAGAAAAATGGGTGTAGGCAATTGCGTAGCGGTTGACGGAGAAGGGCTTGGCGCTGCGTGTGCGGTCAAGCGCGTGACCGCACAATTCTCCACCGCATGGGCGGGCATTGGGTATGCAACCCAAGTCGTGCGTTGACGGCGCGTCGCCCTGCACTGTAGCGCAGGAAGCTCGTGGTTTAGGCGCGGCTCACCGGAATTTGATCAGTCCAGAACCAGCGAACCTGCCGGTCCGCGCAGCTCAGCGCGCAACCCTGGCGCGGTTCCCGAAGCCACTTTGAGCTCTGCGCCCAGGGCAGCGAGTGCCACAACAACCGGGTCGGGCTTGATGTGGCAACCCGCAAATGAGACGAGCTCGCATTGGGGCTCACCGTTGGAGGTTGCGTGAGCGGGGTGGGGCGTGTTTCCCCAGTCAATGATGAACGGGACGAGCCCGTCGCCGATCATACTCTCCGGCGAGGTGGGCAGAGAAAGCTTCCAGCGAAGCTCTGCGCCGCCCGGTTCCTTTCTCGACATGGGGAGGATGATGCCCGGGTCGTAGCCTGCGTTTCGGGATCGAGCCGTGGCTGCGTCGATGTCGCTCGTACGCGCCGCCCAGGTGATGAGCCGGGGTGCGGTAAGCGCGTCCAGGCCGAAGGGGCGCGGTTGGTTCGGCGTGGGGGCAGTCGGGTCTTTGGCAATTAGCTCGACGTACTTTGTGCCGGCAAGTGGCAGGATCGCGTTGTGGGTCCCCATGCCTTCATGACGGCCGCCTTCGTGGGGCGCGACACCAAGGCAGTTTTGAAACTCCACTATGGCTTCGGCGAGGCTAGGCACGAAGTAGACGAGATGGTCAAGCTCGAGTTGATCTCCCACGACGACTCCTGTTCGAATTCTCTTGTTGAATTTTCAGTGGCGTTGAGTGCGGGCCAAGCGAAAGCGTCGTTACGGCTTCGAGGTGTTCGGTGCCACCCAACGTACGGGTTCAAAGAACTTTTGAATTTCGGGCAGCGATTGTGACATCTGCTGCCTGCCCCAACCGACCGCCTGATCGAGCTCGTTTGCGGGCGGAAGCAAATTCATCGGAGACAGTGTGGGTCGGAACTCAATGCGCTTGCGGGCGTATCGCTGGTTGAGTGCAACTTGGTAGGCCACGACTCGCGTGATGGGCTGCATCCAGAAATGTCCCAGACTCATCTGCGGGTGAAAGCAATCGAACGCGAGGATGTAGGTATTACGGGTGCCGATTTTGCCCGCTTGAACCTGTTGCCACGCGGTGCGCGAGGGGACGTTGTTCGCAACACCTCCGTCAACGAGGGCAAGCACGTCTTCGCGCTCCATCAGCTCTTTTAGGATGCCGTTCATGTGCGGGTCTTTGCGTGTCACGTCGTAGTGCAAGATCCCGGGGATGGCGGCTGAGAACCCCGCAGCGTCGACGGCGTTGAAGTGCTCGGTGAGTTTGTCCGCGCCAATCACAATCTCTTGTACAGCGCGCGGGTTGATGAAACCAACGAGTCGCACCAACTGCGAGGCGATCTGCGCCTTCAGTTCTAGAGGGCTCGGTCGCTTGTCTTGGGGCAAGTGATGGTTGCGGGCGTACTTGGCCGCGTTGTCGCCAACTGAATTGCGTCGCACACCCGCGACGACGGCTTCGAAAGGAATCTCGAGATCGGAGAGCAGCATCTCTCGCTTGTCTTCGGTGGTGAATGCACTGCCAATGCTCGCGTGCAAGTACAGGCGCATGATCCCCGGCAGTCCGTAGCGGTTTTTGATGCTGACATAACGAAAAATGTCTTCGCGTTTCATACTTTTGGCGAGTGCCAAGTACTCGTTGAAGTCGGCGTTGCGGCGTCGCGCACGAAACAAGCCGAGCACCGAGCCGATCGACGCCCCGATGACGTAGCCGGGCACCAGGCCCGCGTTCTGCAACACCTCCCAGGCGCCCATGTAGACGTAGCCCGAGCCACCGCCTCCCCCCGCAACCGTGACGAGGGTCTTGATCCCGATCTCTTGGTCCAGCTCTCGAGCGCTGAAGTGGTCGACGTACTTTTCGATGACTTCGCTTCGGGTCTTCTCGAGCGCCGGAAGCATGGGCTCGAAGATTTGCCACGCAAGTTCGACGCGCTTGCGGCTGTCGCGGGTGCCGGTCAAGATTCCGCCCAAATTGGAAAG
This sequence comes from Myxococcota bacterium, assembly GCA_047619425.1. Classification (GTDB taxonomy): domain Bacteria; phylum Myxococcota_A; class UBA9160; order UBA9160; family UBA4427; genus DUBZ01. The sequence continues at coordinate 32,611 of JBLHOB010000001.1, read as the reverse complement.
CACACGTTTGCGCCACCCCGCAAGCCCTGGCGAGCGCACAACCACGTCCGGCCGGTTGTTGCGGCCACCCTTTTTGGCTGCGCCGGGTTGGAAGACTTCGAGCGATGCGAGGCCGAGCGCGTAGCGAAGTTGGTTTTCGCAACGTCGACTGACAACACCTGGATGTTCGAATAGGCCCTTGATCAGCTTGCCCTCCATGCGTTGCAGGCGAAGCAGCTGTTCTTCTCGTTCGGGCTTGGGGAGAGCAGTCGCAGTCACGACAGCTTGCGATCGGGAGATGACACGGTTCGTTGGGCTCCAGTGGTGGGAAGGTGCGAGGCGCGAGTCTAGGCACTGCGACCAACAGCGGCGACTCGAAATGGACGAAAGGCGTCGGGGATTGCCGCCTTGGAGATTCGAATCGCTCGTTGCATAATCATGTTTCGTTCTGCCGGGTCCGATGTGGGCTCGGTGTGTCGGCGGGGTGCTCCTCGCGAGCGGTTGCAGTCCGCCTGATAGTATAAAGAGGTAGTCGATGAAGCTTCGTGTTTCGGTGCTCGGCGCGGGTTCGTTTGGTACGACGATTGCGCATTTGGTGACGGATAACGCCCCGACAATTATCTGGTGTCGACGTGCGGAAACTGCGGACGAGATCAATTCACAGCACACGAACAACAAATATCTGCCCGGTTACAAGATCGCGCCGGCGCTCCGCGCGACTGCTTCATTAGAAGAAGCGGTGCGCGAGGCCGACGTGGTTGTGCTCGGTGTTCCGTCTCTCGGGATGCGTGAGGTTTTGACTGAGGTGCGCCAATACATCCGCCCGTGGGTGCCGGTCGTTAGCCTCGCAAAAGGGCTCGAGCAGGACTCGCACCTTCGCATGAGCGAAGTGATCAACGAAATGCTCCCGGAGCACCGCGCGGGCGTCTTGACCGGGCCGAACCTGGCCAAGGAAATTATGGCGGGCTTTGCTGCTGCGAGCGTTGTTGCGTTTGAAGACGCAGACGTTGCGCGGCAATTGCAGTCGGTCTTCAACTCGGGCTTGCTACGCGTCTATACCAACACCGATGTTGTCGGCTGCGAAATCGCCGGTGCACTCAAAAATGTCATCGCGATCGCGGTCGGCATGGGCGATGGCCTCGGCGTCGGTGACAACACGCGCGCAGCGGTTATGACTCGCGGCCTCGCCGAGTTGACGCGCCTGGGCGTCGCGATGGGTGGCCAACCCGCGACGTTCGCAGGACTAGCGGGGATTGGCGACCTCATTGCGACCTGCGCGAGCCGCCAGAGTCGCAACCGCTTTGTGGGAGAAGAACTCGGGCGCGGCAAGTCGATCGAAGAGATCATCAGGGACATGAACCAGGTCGCGGAAGGTGTGAAGACGAGTCGCGTGGTGATGGAGTTGGGCGCGAAGTATGACGTGGACCTGCCGATCTCACGCGAGGTACACGGCGTGATCTATGAAGGGCGCCGCGCGATGGACGCCTACAGTGGCCTTACCCGGCGCGAGCCTGGTGGCGAGCACGAAACCGGTTAGTCCCAGTCGCGCGAGTCGTCGCCCAGTCGCTCGTCTGCGGCGCGCAGGAGCGTGGTGAAGACGTCATTGATCGGTGTCGCGATTCCGTGTCGTCTCCCTAACTTGCCCACCACGGCGTTGCGCGCCTCCCATTCGATCGCACGGCCTTCGCGGCGGTCGACCGTGATCGATGACCAGTGGTTGGGGACGGCGTTGAGCATGAGTCGCAATGCTCTTTCGGGAGCATCGTCCGGCAAGTCGGCACCTTCGGCCCGCCCGACGGCCATGACCTCGGCCATGGCACTGAGGACGAGCTCGCGTACCTCGGGATCACTTGCGACTCCGTTCTCACGCAGCGCCAAAGCACAGACGCCGCCAAGAGCCGCGTTGTTGAGAAGCTTCCAATACGCCTGCGTGATGAACTCTTCGCTGACCGTAATATTTGTGCGGCTCCCTTCAAACAGGGCTGCAAATGCATCGCCCGTCGCGCCGCTTGGAACCGTCAAGCCGCCGTTGTGCATCTGCTTGATCTTACCGGGAGCTATTTTCTCGGCGGGCAAGCCGACTACACAGGGCAAGACCTCGACGCCGTTGCCGACAAGGGGGTCGATGCGCGCTTGGTGGTCGACTCCATTTTGTAGAACGACAACAACACTGGCCGAATGCGACAAAGCGTCTAGCCAGGGCCGGGCACTTTCGCTCTGATGCGCTTTGGTTGCGAGCAAGATCCAATCGGCAGGCTGAGCCCTCTTGGGGTCGTCGATCATCGAGCCTTTGGTGATCGACGTACCACCCGGGTGGGTGACCTCAAGAGACTCGAAGGGTGTCCTTGAGCAAAGGCTGAGTTCGTGTCGTTTTAGGTCTGCCAGGTCGGCCGCGATCGAGCCGCCGATGGCGCCGATCCCGATGACCGCGATCTTGCTGCCTTGCATTGCCACCCTTTCTCTTTTTCTTGTGCAGGCTCACGTATGGGCTGCCAGAGCGCCGGGGCGGCGCTCGATTGAGGCGAAGTGAATTCGTTGAAACACTCCGCGTGGTTTCTTACCGTTGGTCAAACACTAACGGACTTGTCTCGACGTGCGCGTCCGAACCACTTTACGGCCGAGAGCGTCTTTGCGCGCATTGGGCGGAGCTGGATTGTCTAAATGACCATTGTTCAGAAGATCGCCGCCGCATTGCTCACTGCCGTCGTGCTTTCGTCCACGCTGGCGCAAGCCGGGAAGATCCAGGACATCACTCGCTTGAACGGACGCTGGGCTCTCGATTGGGATCAATCCGAGTCGTTCGACCCCGCAATGGATGCGCTTGAAGTTCCTTGGTTTTTGAAGCGGCTGTCGGGGGTCATCTCGATCTACCTCACGCTTACCGTCGAGCCGGCGTCGTGCGATAGCTGCGAGCCGAGGCTGCGGATCTTTCAAGAGAACCCGATCAAGAATGTGACGCGCACCGTTGAGCTAGACGGCGTTTCGCGTCCCGCCACCGACGCCCTCGGCAACGAATCGATGGACCGCTTCACTTGGCACCCCGACCGCGGCATGGAGATGTTTCGCGAGCGCGTGCTGAAAAGCGGCAAGGCCGCGAGAATTCACGAGAGCCGTACGATTGCAGACGATCTAGACACTATGATTTCAACGATGACGGTTTGGATCGACGGCGAAGAGCGCGCAAAGGTGCGGCGTGTGCTGGTTAAAGTGGAATAGAAGTACAACGAAGCAGATGCCCCTAATCTCGAGGTACACCGTGACACAAAGCCAAACTTCCAGAGTCGACTACAGCGCGTCGAACTATCCGGTTCGCGACGGCATCGTTACTGCTCAGGACGAAGTGCTCGAGAGCTTTGCCAAGAGCGGTACCTGGTGGACCGGCGAAGAGCGTGTGGCGATTGCTACCGAGTCGCGTGCGTCGCGAGACTGCAGCCTTTGCGCCGAACGCAAAGCGGCGCTCTCGCCGTTTTCGGTCGACGGAATTCACGACGGCCCCGGCACTCTTGCCGCCGACATCGTCGACGTGATCCACCGCATCGTTACCGACCCCGGACGTCTCGCGCGCAGTTGGTACGAAGGTGTCATCGCAAATACATCGCTCGACGAAGAGCACTACATCGAACTCGTCTCGGTCACGGTGCTTGCGAATGCGCTCGACGTATTCGGACGTGCGATTGGCACCGGGGCTCTTCCGCTGCCTAAGCCAATTGCCGGCTCACCGTCGCGCCAACGTCCGGTGAGCGCGCGGCTCGATGGAGCCTGGGTGCCGCAGATTCCCGCTGGAGAAGAGGGTGGCGAAGACTACGCGAATCTCTATGAAGGTCGTGAGTTCGTCCCACAGATCGGACGCGCGCTGAGCCTTGTGCCCGCAGAAGTAATGATGCTCAACACGCTCTCCCAGGCGCACTACATGTCGATTGAGAATGTGGGCAACCCGGGGTATGTCGAGCCAGACCGCGCGATCGACCGTTTGCAAATGGAACTTGTGGCTTCGCGGGTCTCGGCGATCAACGAGTGTTTTTACTGAACGACTGCTCACGCAAGCCTGCTCCGTGCGAGCGGTGGGATAGCCGGTACGACGATCGATCTGTCTGCAGTGAACGACGGCACCGTTGACTCAGGAGTGAGTCATGGCGCTGAGCTTCTAGCGTTTACCGATGCGGTGATGGCGCGAGATGCGAGCGCGATTGCGAAGACACGCGATGCACTCGAGCAACAATTGGGCAAAGACGGCGTGGTCGAGGCTGCGGCGGTCATTACGATGTTCAATGTCGTTGACCGCATTGCGGACTCGACCGGCATCCCTATTGACGACGGCTTTACCCGCGACATGCGTTATGGGATCGGCAGTGAACTTGGGATGGACCACCTGTCGCCCGAAGAGCGCGCCAGTCGCTAGCGCCAACTTATTCGAACGTGCGCGGGCGTTACGAGTCCGCGTTGAAAATAGGCGGACGCTTTTCCATGAAAGCGCGCATGCCTTCGAGTTGATCCTGTGTGCCCATGGTGGCGTTCACGGCGGCGCGTTCCGCTGCAATGCGAGCGGCCAGTACATCGCGCCCGACACCCGTGATGGCGCGTAGAATCTCAGCGACCGCCAGTGCGGGCATCGCGGCGAGTTCGTGGGCGAGGGCCTGGGCGCGTTGTTGAAGCTCCGCGTTGGGCCAGACTTCATTGACGAGGCCGATGCGTAGTGCCTCGGGACCGCTGACCTTCTTGGCGCGCAAGATCATGTCGAGGGCATGTGCGGGCCCGACAAGTTGGGTGAGCCGGGCAGAGCCTCCCCATGCGGGCACCGTCCCGAGGTCCATCTCCGGCAGGCCAATCTTGGCACCCTCTTCGGCCGCGAGCCTGAAATGACATCCGAGGGGCAACTCGAGGCCACCGCCCAGGCAGTAGCCGTACAACACGGCGATGACCGGCTTGCTCATGGTCTCGATGTGCTCGATTACGCGCAAGCGTTGGTCGAACACAGCTTCGGCACTTCCCTTCTGCTTGATACCGGAGGGCAGTTGCTTGAGGTTCATGCCGACCGAAAAGTTCTGATCCCCGGCGGCGGTGATCACGACTGCGCCCACGGTTGGGTCCGCGTCGAGTTCCGGCATCAAGACCTCAAGCTTGTCGATAAAGTCGAGACTCATGCGATTCATGGGTGCATCGTTGAGGGTGAGGGTTGCAACGCGGCCATCGCGAGTGAGGAGCAGCGGTGAGTCGTTGGTTTCGGGTGTCGTCATTTGGCCTCTTCGGGTGGGGCGGGTTCAAAAAAATCAATGTCTTCAATGAGTAGCGTCTGATCGTCTGGGTGTTGGTGGGATAGTGGGCGAAAAAATGCACAGCTCATGTGAGATGTGTTGAAAAGAATGCGTCGATTTCTGTGAAGAATCCTGCCCACTTCGTCCCAAATTTGCCCAAAATGGCGCATCCTGCGCCAGCAGAAATCGATCGGCTATCGGCTTGTGCCGAGAGGCGCGTTGCATTCGATGTCTTGAGATCGAGAGCCTCAAAACCGCTCGAAAGACAGCTCACCAGACCGCTCAAAAGATCGATCTTAGAAAGATCCCAAGAGGAGACAGTTTTGCCCCCCATCATGGCCAAGAAACCAAACCACGTACGCGACTATTCATGGCGCGCGCTTCGCGCCTTGGGCGTACTCGCAGTCTTGTTTCTTCCCGCAGTTGCGTTCGCAGAAGATGTATTAGACACCGGCGACACGGCTTGGATCCTTACCTCAACGGCCCTGGTTTTGTTTATGAACATACCCGGCCTGGCACTTTTCTACGGCGGGCTGGTTCAGACCAAAAACGTCTTGTCTGTATTGATGCAGTGTATGGCACTGACGGGGGTTGTGACCGTTGTATGGCTCGCGTTTGGCTACAGCCTGGCGTTTGATACGACCGGCATGGTGGAAGGCCAAGCGGGCCTACATGCCTTCATCGGCGGCTTCGACAAAGCCTTCCTGGCCGGTGTTACGGGTGAATCCCTTTCGGGAACCATCCCCGAGATTCTATTCTTCGTATTCCAGATGACCTTCGCGATCATCACCCCGGCACTCATGGTTGGGGCCTTTGCCGAGCGAATGAAGTTTTCGGCAATGTTGATCTTCTCCACGCTTTGGCTCGTGGTTGTTTACCTCCCGATCTGCCACATGACTTGGGGCGGCGCAGGTGCTTACTTCGCCGATCGCGGCGTGCTCGACTTCGCCGGCGGCATTGTTGTCCACATCACCGCGGGTGTTGGTGCGTTGGTGGCATGTATCGTAGTCGGCCCTCGCAATGGCTACGGCAAGTCCCCGATGATCCCGCATAACCTGACCATGACGGTCACCGGCACCGCGATGCTGTGGGTTGGTTGGTTTGGCTTCAACGGTGGCAGCGCGCTCGGCGCCAACGGCGGCGCCGCGATGGCGATCACGGTCACCCATATTTCAGCTGCTGTTGCAGCGCTCACGTGGATGACGATTGAATGGGTGAAGCATGGCAAGCCCAGCGTTCTCGGGTTTGCCACGGGCGCGATTGCAGGACTCGCAGCCGTAACTCCGGCGTCGGGCTTCATCGGCCCGGTGGGCGGAGTCGCAATTGGCCTCGCGTCCGGGATCATCTGCTTCATCGCTTCGACGACGATCAAGTCGAAGCTCGGCTATGACGACTCTCTCGACGTCTTTGGCGTGCACGGTGTTGGCGGGTTCGTCGGCGTCGTCTTGGCGGGTGTGTTCTGCTCGGAAATCTTCGGCGGCAACCTCGGCGACGTAGACATCGTGAGTAAGACGGGCATGCAGCTTTACGCGGGCGTACTGACCGCGGGCTACACAGCGATTGCTTCGTACATCCTGATCAAGCTCACTGAGGCCATGGTTGGCCTGCGGGTTTCGGCAGACGAAGAAAACCAGGGTCTCGATCTCGCACTGCACGAAGAGACGGGGTATCGCTACTAGCAAGCTCGTTGCAAGAACTGGCCGCATGCCTCACCACTGGTGAGCTGCTGTGGCTGACGAAATAAAATGGCCCGACGTGATCTTCGGTTTCAAAACTGAACTTGCGTCGGGCCTTTTGTGTTCTGCTGCGATTGCGAAGCGGCGCTTGTGTCAGGCGCGATCGCTCACGGAAGCCAGATCTTCCTTCAAGGTGCGCGATGCCATGTAGAAGTGGAACGCCGACCAGAGGTACATGAAGACCGAGAGGAAAAGTGCGTAGCGCATGGACTCGTCGCCGAAGCGGTCTGCGAGGAGGTCGCTTGTAATGCCGACCGTCTGCGGCCCGAGCCCCATGCCGAGGATATTGATGATGAACAACAAGATCGCGCTCGCGACGGTGCGCATGTGGAGGGGCACCAGGGACTGGGTCAACGCGAGGCTCGGGCCGAGGTAGACCGTGCCGAGCATCGCGGGGACTACGTACCAGCTGAGTGACGCCGTGGAGGAGTCGGCGAGAAAGACTCCCCAGCAAAAGGGCAGGGCGAAGAGAATGAGCGATGCGGGCAACCAGAGGTTCCAGCGCACATCGCGCTTGCCGAGGACATCGGCGAAATAGCCGCCCAAGAAGGTTCCGATGCCACCGCCGATGCCGATGATCAGGGACAGATACGTTCCGATATCTCCCGACGACATGCCGTAGGAGCGGCTCAGGAAGGACGGGATCCACGTGATCGACGCGTAGCCCACGAAGGCGTTGAGTGCGGCGCCAAACGCGATGTGCCGCATGGTGCGGATCTTCCAGAAGGTTTTGGCGGCCGAAAGGACGGATGGTTTTTCGGTGGGTGTCACAAGTACTCGCCCTTCCGATGCGCCGCGCACGGGCTCCTTGAGGGTCAGGCGGACGACGGTTGCAATCACGAGCCCCGGTATGCCGACGGCCATAAACGCAGCGCGCCATCCATACAACTCGTTGATCCAACCTCCGGCGAAGAAGCCAACCATGATGCCGACGTTCACGCCGATCGCGTACGTCCCCATCGCGGTTGCGCGGTCTTTGGGCTCGTATAAGTCGGCGATAATTGAGTGCGATGGAGGGCTGGTGCCCGCTTCCCCAACGCCGACTCCAATACGAGCAATGAGTAAGTGGGTGAAGGTTTGCGCCATGCCGCAAAGTGCCGTCATGATGCTGAACAGCGCGAGCGCCAGCGAGATGATGTTGCGGCGATTTCCGCGGTCGGCCCACATTGCGATCGGGATGCCGAGGGTCGCGTAGAAGAGTGCAAACGCGAAGCCCGATAGGAAACCCAGAAAGGTGTCGGAGACATCGAACGCGCCTTTGATGTCTTCGAGCAGCACGGCCAGGATCTGTCGGTCGACGAAGCTCGTAATGTAGACGAGGGTCAGGAGGCCAAGTGCATAGCGTCGATAGGCGGCGGAAGGTTGGTCGGGTTGGCTGCTCGTCGTTGGCGCATCGATCCGTGTGTTCGACATATTTCCTTATGCGGGGAAGTTTGCTGGCGGGCCTAGCTAGCCAATCCGCGCGCTTTGCCCGCCATCAACGGGAAGAATGACGCCAGTAATAAAGGCCGCTTCGTCCGATGCCAAAAACAGCGAGGCGTTCGCAACGTCCCATGCAGTGCCCATCTTGTTGCCCAGTGGCACAATCCGATCGCGTTGCGAGATCAACTCTTCGCGGTCCACATTGCGAGATTGCGAGATCCCTTCGATTGCCATCGGGGTGTTGATGAGCCCGGGCATGATCGCGTTGGCGCGGATGCCGTACTTCGCATTGCCGGTCGCAAGCGCATGGGTGTAGGCGTTGACGCCGGCCTTGGAGGTTTTGTACGCCATGATGCCAACCGAGCAAACTGCGGCAGCAGAAGAGATGTTGGTAATGGCACCACTTCTATTTTCGCGCATCACGGGCAATACATGCTTGCAGGTTAAGAAGACGCTCTTGAGGTTGACGTTCATGATCTTGTCCCAGGTTTCTTCCGTGAGACGGGTGGGCCCGGCATCGCCAGTACCGATGCCAACGTTGTTGTGCAGGATGTCGATCGTTCCGTAAAGCGAAACGCAGCGCGCAGCGATCGCCTCGCATTCGGCTTCTTTCGTGACGTCTGCCTCGTGCGCCTCGGCCTGGCCCCCTTCGCCTTCGATCATCTCCTTGGTTTCATTTGCACTGACAAGATCGCGATCGACTACGAGTACGCGCGCACCCTCGCGCGCAAATAGAATGGACGTCGCGCGACCATTGCCGATTGTCTGCCCCGGGGTTTGTCCTCCGCCGACGACAATGGCGACCTTGTCTGCAAGTCGTCCACTCATCGTTTCGGTAACCCCTCAAGGCCTTCGTCGAGTTGCACGCCGAAGGTGTTCAACGCCATCGAGACCAAGTGGTATTGGCCGACGGTAAATACGAAGTCCATGATCTGCTCGGTGCTGTAGTGCTCAGTGAGAACAGCCCAGGTCGGGTCTGTTACGAAGGAGTCGTCGTGAAGCTCGTCAGTCCCTCGCAAGATTGCTGCCTCTGCAGCGGTCCAGCCCGGAGCATCAGGGCCGTCAACGATACGCTCGATCTCCTCGTCGCTGAGCCCGGCGTCTTTCCCGATCACTACGTGTTGCGCCCATTCGTAACCGGCCTGGCAACGCCAACCCACGCGCAGGATCGCGATCTCGCGGTCGCGCGGGCTTAACGTCGACTTCGCCAGAATATGATTGCCAAACACGAGCCAGCGCTTCATCAGCTTTGGGTAGTGGGCCAGGGTGCGAAAGATGTTGAGCACGCGACCGCCCATCTTCACCTGAAGCTCGGGGGGGAGTTGCTCGTCGCTCAAGGGCTCGACGCGAGGCTTACTAAGACGCATTGGGGGGCTCCGTTCGTAGGGCGGTTGAATTGCCTTCCCCAAAGCTTAGTCGACATTATCCGTGCGTCACCCACGGCGTGGTCATGCGCTTCTCAATGGTGTCTTCATCATGCGAACCTTTCGGGGACTCCTAGCCAAACGCAGCTCCTATGAGGTGACGAGCCCGCCAACGCTCTCGCGAATTTCACACAGCGCATTCTGTGCGGGTAGAGCAATACTTCCACGGAGGCCGGTGTACGGATAACGGTTTGTTACTTCAGCAGTTTTTCCATGCGCGCTACGCTGCCTCCGATCTCGACCGGTACTCTCGCATCGGTCGCATCGGTGCGCCGCCGGTTTCGCAGGGCGCTCGATATCGGCTTGGCAATCCGTTCAACGACGGTTCAGAGTTCTCTGAGTACGCCTCTTAAAGTGAATTTCTTCACCTGAGCGTCAACGACTCCTTGTTCACCGAAAACGCGGGACAGTGGATCGTCAGTGCGTCGTCAACGCCGGTCCTCGAGCCTTCCTCACTTGTCCTTCGAAGCTTCTCGCTGACTGTGTTAGCGGTTCCCAGGCGTGCAACAGTGCGCGCCTAACATGCCGTTGCAGCAGGCAGGCTGTTGGAGTCGAACACCGCAACCACTGAGGGCTTCTGTATGACTAGCCACCATGCAAAATCACAATGGTCTCCGCCTAGCTCTCCGCCTGAACGCCGTATTCTCAACCTGCTCGGCTGTCGGCATCTTGCTCGCGTACGACTTCCTGAGCGAGTTGATGGGGGTTTATTCCGAAATCTTGATCAGCGCTGCGATGGGCTTAGCCGGGTTTGCTGGCTACTTGGTTTTCACTGCCGCGCGCACCGACACCGCGAAGCTGCGGCGTGAAGCGTTGCAACACTCCATCTCGGACTTTGCCTGGGTGGTGGGTTCGCTGGTGGTGGTTGCACTCGGACTCGTCAGTGAGGCGGGCAACGCCATTTTGATCGCGGTCTGCGTTCCAGTGCTCGTCCTCGGCGTCGCCCAGTGGCGGGGCGTTCCCTCGGTGCAAGAAAGCGGGGCATCCGGGGTCGTAATTAAGGCGTGAGCGCGCGGCGCCTTAGCAAGCGACTCGATGCTCTACCAGATCGTCGGTACAAGTTTCGACCGGAGTGTTATTCCGACAAGCCGAGTCGGCGCATTGCACCCCGAAACTTTGACTGTGTCGCCAAGCGCATTGCCGTCATCTGGTTGGGATGGAAGACGCACTTCCCGCGCAATGAAGCGCAGTGGTAGCCACGCACGCGCATGTGCTCAAGGACCTCTTGTGCGTTGCTTTGGCCCTCGGGGTCCGCCCAGCTGTGGACTTCGATAAAGAAGACTGTCTGCCGAGCCTTGAGGATTCGCTCGGCACCGCGTAGCACGCGAAGTTCCGCACCTTCGACGTCGACTTTCACAAAGCCGGGAGGAGTCTCCGGGAAAAGCGAATCGAGTGTGTAGCCCGGCGCTTCGATTTCTTCCCACGTGACTTCGGCATCTCCAACGGGGTGTTGAAACAAGCCACCGCTGGTGTTCGACTGTGTGGAATAAAAGCGTACGGGGCCTTCGCGATCGGTCATCGCGCCAAACTTGGGTTTGATCTCAATGCCGCCGCCCCGCTGCCAACGGGAGCAGTTGCGGTCGAGTTCTTCGAAGCGAATCGGATCGGCTTCAATTGCAGTAATGCTGCTGCCGGGCTTCATGACGCGGCTTGCGAAGCGTGTGTACTGTCCGAGGCTCGCGCCGACGTCGACAAACGACGCAGCCTCGCGCACCAGCGGTTCGATCTGTTCAAACAGGTCTCGCTCGTCGCAGTTCTCCCCGAAATACGCCTCGTTGAGAATCTGATAGACCTCTTCTTTCTTCATTGCTCCACCCTTTGCTTCCATAAGCCCATCGTGCGGCAGCTCCGGTTCTACATCGGCCAAATGGGATCGGTTCTTGATCCATGACAGTAGGAGCGGAACTTCGCGCTCCTCGGCTCTTGAGGCGAGTAACGCGCTACCGCGACAACTTGGGCCAGCTATCTTCGCACGATGCCTGTAAACGTCGAAAAGCCATCAGAACATCCCCATGTCGCGCTCGTCACCATTGACAGGCCCGAGCGTGCAAACTCCCTCGATCCCGAAATGCTCTCTCAGCTCGCCGCTGCTTGGCGCGAACTCGCAGAAGACTCGGACGTTCGCTGCGTTGTGTTGAGGGGGGCGGGGGATCGGGTCTTTACGTCGGGCATGGATATCGGAGCGACGCTTTCGGCCTCCCAGAAACTTCACCGCGGCGAACGCGTCACCGAAGCCGAGTTCGAGGGGCTGCGGTCCGCCAAGACCGCGACGCTCGCTGGCTTCGATCTGAACAAGCCATTGATCTGCGCCGTAAATGGGCACGCACGCGGCGGGGGCTTCGACCTGATGCTGGCCAGCGAGCTTCGTTACGCGGTACCGACGGCGACCTTTGCTCTCGAAGAGGTCGCGTTGGGGCTCTACCCAACGGGGCACGCAAGTGTGTTGCTGGCTCGACAAATCGGTTGGGTCCATGCCCACCACCTTTTGCTGACCGCTCAACCGATCGACGCCGAGCACGCACTACGCGTTGGGCTCATCAATGAAATCGTTGCCCCGGAAGCGCTGATGGATCGCGCTTTCCAAACCGCCGGCACCATTGCGAGCAATGCGCCCCTCGCCGTGACTGCGACTCGCGCCGGCGTTCGTGAGCTGCTCAGCATGGATCTCGATGCGGCGTATCTTCGCCAAGAAGAGATTGGCAAGGAACTCCGAAAGACGGAAGACGCCCGAGAAGCCCAAAAAGCATTTATGGAAAAGCGAGCGCCCGTATTCCAGGGACGTTGAGCCCGTGCGCCGATGCGCGGCCCGATCTCTTGCATGAATGCGTCTCGATTCTTGCTCGGCTGGTAGATTGGAGTGGGCGGGGCGGGAGCAGCTTGCGGGTAAACCGTGGTGGCCTTTAGGGGTTTTCCCTCAGTTTAGTGTCACCGTGTTGAATGACTCGATCGCTGCCACTTGGCGAGTCGCCGTTTTGCGCCGGTTCGACCCGGAACAAAGGCGGGTTTTTCTTCGCCGAAAGCTCCTCGAATGGTACGCTGTCTTCGTGTCACAGTTTATGAGTGGTGGATCGCAACCCCGTTGAAAACTCGTGATTCCGCAGATTACTGTCCTCACTCGCAGGAGTAGTTTCTTATGGCAGGCGCGTCAGCGACCGACCCGGTCCTTGTTGAAGGTGCACGCATCGCAGCAATTGAGCGCAGCGGAGTGCTCGACATTGCCTCTTCGGAGGAGCTGGACCGCATCACGCGAATGGTGGCTCGCGTTTTCAACATCCCAGTGTGTATGGCGACTGTGGTTGACGTCGAGAAGATCTGGGTCAAGTCGGCGGTTGGGTTTGAGTCCACTTGCATGGATCGCGAGGGAGGGCTTTGCGAGGCAGTCGTATTGGGTGGCAAGATGATGACCTCGGCAGACGCTGGCCTTGATCCGGTCGCGCGACTTCACTCCCTGGTCGACACGGATGGGGGCATTGTCTTCTACGCCGCTGCGCCTGTCCGCACAAACGACGGTTATATCGTGGGCAGCCTTTGTATTCTCGGCGTCGAGAGGCGCGAATTTACCGACGGCGAGAAGGAAACCCTGCAGGACTTCGCACACTCAATCAGCAACATCATTGAGTCTCACCGCGCTGAGCGAGAACGAGACGCAAATAGGCGCCTGCTGGAAATCATCTCCGAGAATCCATACTTGATGATTATCGAAACCGATCAAAATGGGCTCCTCACTTACGTGAATGCGGCTAGCTGCACAATTTTTGGCTACAAGAGTGAAGAGATGATCGGCAATCACTTTCTGAAGTTTGCCCCTCCAGCGACGCAGCAGCACACCGTTGATTCTTTCAAACGCTTGGTTGAGGGCAACTATCAGCACGGCTCGACCACGTTCATACACGCTGACGGAAGCAAGTTGGTTCTCGACTTTGCTGCGTCTCCCTTGAAGTCAACGCACGGCGAGTTTCGCACCGTGTCGGTATTGATCGATATCACCGAGCACATTGACGCGGTGGCCGAAAAGGAGGCGGCACAGGTCAAGTACCGTCAGCTCTTTCAAGCGAGCCGCGACGGCATGGCGTTCCTCGACCTCGAAGGCAATATTATCGAGGCGAATAGTTCCTTCTGCGAAATTTCCGGATACGAAAAAAAAGAACTCAAACACCGCACTTTTCAAAGTATGCGGCCTTCGACGCTTTCCAAGAGCGAAATGGACGACAACTACAAGCAGATTACCGAGATTGGTTTTATGCCGGAGTACGAAGGGGAGATGCTGCGCAAGGATGGCTCATTGGTGGCGATCTCCGCGTGCGCATGGTTACTCAAGGACATCAACGATGGGCCTAGCATTGTATTGACCCGCATCCGGGACTTCACCGAGCAACGAAAAGTGGAGAGCGCGAAATCGGAGCTCAAGGCCGAACTCGAAGTCCAGGTTGCGACACGCACTCATGAGATCGAGGAAACCCTGGCGCGCCTGCGCCGAGCCGAGCGCCTCGCGTCGATCGGTACGTTGGCCTCTGGACTCGCGCATCAGATCAATAACCCGATCGGGGCGATCCTGAACGCAGCGGAATACGCTCTTCTGTGTGAGGACGACGAGGACGGCAGCGAGGTGTGGAAGGCGGCACTGCTCAACGCGGTGGCGCAGTCACGGCGCTGTGGTCGTATCGTCAGGAGCATGCTGCAGTACTCACGCGGCGCCCCCACCGAACGCTGGGCCGAGAACGTCGACGTCGTGCTTCAGGGGGCACTCAACGCAATTCAATCTTACGCAAAACGAAAAGGTGCGAGCATCGAGGTGACTCACCCCGCGGCAGCGCTTTGGGTCGTGATGAATCCGATTGAAATGGAGCAGGCACTGGTAAACGTGTTGAACAATGCGATCGAGTCGAACCCATTAGGCGCCACGATCAAGGTTATGGTGGAGGCTCGGGGCGATCAGGCGTGCATCGTTATAGAAGACGACGGCATCGGCATCTCACCCGACGATCGCAATCGCGTGTTCGATCCATTCTATTCAACGCGCGAACAAGACGGGGGGACCGGGCTCGGCTTGAGCGTGTCGGTTGGGATTGTGAACGAGTTCGGTGGGACCATGACCGTGTCGGGAAAACAGGGAACCGGCACTGTCGTAACCATTTTGATGCGCACAGCTGCATCGGGTATTCCGTCTACTTAGAGGGGGGCTGGGCGAGCGCTGGCGATCCGCCACCTGCGACCTGACTCTCATCAACGCATACCACCAAGATGCAATGCTAGCTGCACATTGCTGTGTCCGTGCTGTTTCTTCGTTATGTGACGTCGCTCACGCGTTCCACGTTCGTGATGCCGATCCCCAACTAGTGTGAACCGCGGCCAATCCGCCGCCGATAGGTTTGCCGGGCATATAGAGTTAAGCCCACGGGAGCATGATGAGCGCGTTTCGAAACTTTGCATTGGCGTCGACTGTCGTGTTGGGCTGCCTTTGGGCTGCACCCGCACAGGCAACTTGGCAACTCTACGTGAGCGGTGGCTTCGGCTACTCGATTGCGAAAGGGAAGGTGAGCGGCTCGGCGCAGGCTCCCGATCCCGGCGAAATGTTTCGGGGCAAGGACAAAGACGTGTCCCCCCTCGTTGGCGGTGCCTTCGGAGTCGAGGTGCCGATGAACGAATTGACCCCCTGGCGCTTGCCGTATGACCTTCGGTTGCCCGATTGGCCGGTGCGCTTCGAGTTTGAAGCTTCGGGCTTGCGGGACTATGAGCTCAAGACCGACGGCTTGTTTGCAGGTGGCCCAGAGAGCGATCCGTTCCGCACCGACATCAACGGCTGGTCGTTTATGCAAAATCTCTGGTTCGACGTGCCCCTGCGCGGGCTGTTCCGACCGATTTCAGCGACCAGCGGCTTCTTGTTTGGCAAACCCCGCTTGCCGCGCTTGCGACGCTTTCTCGGCCCCTTGACCACCTATGTCGGAGTCGGGATCGGCTTTGCGCACCTCAAGATCAAGACGGAAGAGCCCGGCTTTAGGGGCAAGAAGAGCAAGTTCGACTTTGCCTACCAATTTGGCACTGGCCTCGCGTATCAACTAACGGACGCCGTCAATCTGGGCCTTGGGTACCGCTACCACAAGCCTGCGAAGATGAAGCTGGGATTGGCCGATCCGGCCGACCGCCCCGGTACGTCGAAATCGTCGGAGGACATTCACGAGATCCGTTTCGAGATTCGGATACGCGTTTTTGATCTTCCCTATCCCTGGCGGTAGCCGGCGAGCCGCAAGCGATTCGGACACGATCACCTAATCGTCTGCTGCTTAGACCTGCCGATGCGCAGGCGCAGGCGTCTTCGCGGAGCGCTGCTTCGGCCACATCGTCCCACCCCTGTGGCCGTCCTTGTCAATGTATAGGTGCGGCAAGCCAAGCTTGCGAAGCCAGGCGGCCCCGCCTTTTCCCTTGAGCATTGCGACGGTGGTTGCCGTGCCCGCGACGAGGCACTGCTCTGCCACGACGCTTACGCCTGAGAGACTTTCAACGGGCCAGCCTGTGCGCGGGTCGAGCAGGTGGCAGTAGCGCTTGCCGTCGACTTCCATGAAGCGCTCGTAGTCGCCACTGGTCGCCAACGCGCCGCGACCCAGGGGAAGCGAGGCGAGTGCGGCTTCGGGGTTTCGCGGGTCGCGAATGCCTATCTGCCACGGGCGTCCGTCGGGATGTGGACCAATGACGCAGACATCTCCACCGAGGTCGATGAGGCCCGCGGCAATTCCCTGTTCGCGACAATACGCAACGACGCGGTCGGCGGCGTATTCCTTGCCGAATCCGCCGAAGTCGATTTCCATCCCGGTGTGCGAAAGATGAATTGCGCCTTCTGTGAGAGTTACGTGCTGCCAGCCGACGAGTTCGCACAACTCGCGCAGCGTCTCCTTGGCGGGCAGGGTTTGGCTGTTGAAATCCCATGCGCGACGCAGCACGCCCGAAGTGATGTCGAACAAACCACCGCTTTGATCGAATGCGGTTTGCGCATAGTTGAGCAGACCGATGGTTTCGTTGTCGAGGGAGACGAACTGGCCTGTGCCTGCGCGGCGATTGATCTCACTCAACAGACTACCCTCGCGATAGCGGGAGTACTTGGTTTCGATCCTCTCGAGCTCGGCCGCGGCACCCGCGGAAACTTCTGCGAGTCGGTCCTCGGACTCACCATACAATTGGAACTCGCACGGACTACCGAGAGCAGCGAGCGTGGCGTGATGCCGTATCAACGGCCTAAAACCTAACGTCCAACGTGCCGTATACGAAATGGTAGTCGACGAGGCCCGGGTTCTTGGTACTCACCTTGGCAAGCGCCCACTTGGCATCCGAGAGGTGTCGTTCGTAATTGACACCGAGTCGCCAGTCCCATTCCCACGGCAGGTCTTCGATCCGCAACTGCATTCGCATTCCCAATGTGAGACTCCCGTAGGGGGAAAGTCGATAGTCACTTGAGGCTAGCTCGTCGTTGCGAAGAGACGAATAGAACGGCTTGTAAAAATACGCTTGGCTCTGCGAGTAGTAGCGCAGGCTCGGGATAATCTGGATGTAGTCGCTCAGCAAGTTTTGAACCCACTTGGCGCTGAAGGTGTGGGAGTTGACCTTCCAATCGTCATAGTGAAAGCGGTAGTCGGCGTGCAGGCTCGCGTTGGCCGATTCGAAGTGATAGCGATACTGCGTGAGCCACGAGACCTGATGGCGTTCATCCGGGCGCTTGTCTGACACAGTGATGCCTAAAACGGGGTCGATGAGCGCGCGCTTGTAGGGGTCAGAGAGAAAACCCTTGCCGAGCTTGTACGAGAGTGATGTCTGCACCGTAGAGCGTCGGTTGATGATCTGGGAAATGCCGGCATTCATCGACAGGGATTGCTTGTCATCACTGTTGATGCGGCCGTTGGCTCCGCCTCCTGTGGGTTTGATCTTGTCGATCGAAAAACCGAGGCCTCCGCTAAGCGTCGTGTTCTTTTCGTTAAGGGAGTATTCGCCGTTAACGCCGGCGTAAACGGCGAGATAGTCGCGCTCTTTTGATACACCTACGTGAGCGCCCGTTCGCGCACTGTCAAAGTAGTAGTTGCTCTTTAGCGTCGCGTCGAAGCGCTTCTCGCTCACCGTCGCGCCGGACATCGCCTGCAGCGGTTTGCCGGTGTTTTCGTCGCGCGTAACGTACCAAGGTGTCGCGCCACTCATGCTTTCGTAGATGAAGTCCGTGCCGATGTCGGCTCTCTCGTTGATGGGCATCTCGACCGACACTTGGTGGGTCTTGATCTTGTACCGCGACTTGCTGCCAAACGCGACCTTACTTTTCGCGATCGGGTCTTCTTTGTAATACGAATAGGAGTAGCCGATCGCGGGCTTTTCGATCGGGGTGTTGGCTGTAGAAGACAGCGGGCCCGAGAGAAGTGCGATTGCAGCACTCGAGAGTGCCGCGAGAATCGTGCGTTTGCGCCCGCGGTTTGCGAGGCGACGCGCGCGTCGATTCTTGGGTCGTTGGTCAATCATCTGTCGGCAGCCCTAGTTGCATCCACAGCCACCGGCGGCACCGCCACCGGCAGGAAGGGACGCTTCTTTGCTGAAGCCGATATGGGACTGGATCGTTGAGAGGCGCGCGTCGTCACTCCACGCCATGCCGGGCTTGGCCAGGAGATCCTTCTCCCAAGGCTTGACCGCGACACAACCCGTTGCGCCGATGCAAAAAGCAAGGACTCCGAGAAGCGAGATCGTGCGTGCCAGCCGGATCACTTAATGATCTTTCGCACGTGTTCGCGAATGATGTCGAGGTCGCCGTCGCGAAAGCCTTTGTGCACGTACTGCACAACACCGTTGGCGTCGATTAGGTAGGAGCTCGGCATGGTCTCGAGATCAAACTTGCCGGGGATGTCGCCCTTGGGGTTCGACACGCTCGGGTAGCCAACGTCGTGCTTGGCCAAGAATTTGAGGGCCTTCTTGGTTTTCTTGTCGACGTTGACCGCAAGGATTTGAAACTTCGAAGCAGGGAACTCACCGCGAAGCGTTTCGATGGCGGGGACGGCCTTGAGACAAGGCGCGCACCACGAGGCCCAGAAGTCGAGGTAGACAACCTTCCCGCGGTACTGCGCGAGTCCAAGCGTGCCTTTGCCGTCGAGCTTGCGTGCGTTGAAGGTTGGAGCTTTCTCGCCGGGCTCAATCGCGCTGGCTTGGGTTGTCACAAGCATTGTGGCGATCATGAACGTCGTTGCCGCGAGCAGGGCCGTTGTGCCGCGCGCGAGGCGGGCTTTTGCTGCGCCCGTCCGGGAAGGAGAAGATGTCGGTTTTCGCATTGGATCGAGCTCCTGGGCAGTTCTGCCATTGCAGGTTGCTCTTCGCCATTACGGCGCCCGACGCTTATCCAATTGTGATGGCGATCACGAAATGCATCGTTTTGTACGCTCGGCAGGGCTTTATCGGGAGTAGTTTCCTACGTGGCGCGAGCCGCAACTTGTGGTTTTTCGGGGGCAGCGGGCGAGGCCCCGGCGAGCGAACTGAGCACGAGATTCACACTCAAAAGCTCAGGGAGCACCTCGGGGTGGTTTGGGGTGCGGGGGTCGTAGACAAGGTAGAGGGGTACGCCGGCTCGGCCGTGCTTGGCAAGTTCTCTGCGGATCGCCTCGTCGCGTTGTGTCCAGTCGCCGCGAAAGGCTACGAAGCCCGCGGCCGAGAGCGCGTTAAGGACTCGATCGTCTGCAAGGACGCCTCTCTCGTTTACTTTGCACGTAATGCACCAGTCAGCAGTGAAGCTCACGAATACCGGGGAGCCGTCTGCGAGGGTTTGCTTGATTGCATCTGCGTCGTAGGTCTTCCAGCGAGCATTGGGGGCGACGTTTGCCGCGGGGATGGGTTCAACGTCGATTCGATTGAATGAGATCATGCCAAAGACGAAAAGTACGGCGACTGCGGAAAACGTTGTGCGCGGTTGGCCTTGGCTTTGAACCCAGCCAAATAGCCACGCTCCAAATGAGAGTGCGACGAGTACGGCGAGCAATGCCGCTTGACTGTCCGCACCCGTGCTCCGGCCGAAGACCCATACGAGCCACACAGCCGTCGCGAGAAGCAAAAAGCCCATTGCTGCGCGTAAGCGAAGCATCCAATTACCCGCGCGCGGAACAAAGCGCGACCAACCGGGAATCAGACAAATCAAGACATAGGGCGATGCGAGACCGACGCCAATTGCGAGGAAGGTGGCGATGATCATTGCGCTGCCGCCCGCGAAGGCAAAGCCGACCGCGGTGCCGAGGAAGGGGGCAGTGCAGGGCGTTGCGAGCACCACTGCAAGCAAGCCGTCAAAGAAGCTTCGTGCGGGGCCCTGGGCGGTTGCTCCGACTTGGCTCAGCGATGAGGTCTCGAGTCCGATCTCAAAGACGCCAAACAAGTTGAGGGCAAAGAGCACGACAACCCCTGCAACGATGCCGACAAACAACGGCTCTTGAAACTGAAAGCCCCAGCCGACGCTTGCGCCAATTGCTTTGAGGAAGATTACTGCGAAAGCGAGCACGGCCATCGATAGCAGGACACCGAGCAGATACGCGGCGCCGTGTCGTCGCAACTGCGCTTTGTCATGTTGGGCGAGTTCGGCCGCCGAGCAAATTTTGATCCCGAGTATCGGCAGCACGCACGGCATGCCGTTTAAGATCAAGCCGCCGAGGAGTGCCAGCGCGATGACGCCGAGGAGGCTCGTGCCGCTGTTGGCGGGTAGCGGTGCTTGGGGAGCGGTCGATCCAGCAGCGATGATGGCCGACGGTGACCCTGCCGCGGTTTGTAGTGTGGTTGTCGGAACATCGACCACAACCGACACGAGATCACCAGCGGCTCGCTCTAGTGAAAGTAGGCCTGCGAAACGAGTCGCCAACCCATCGGCGTCGTTGTCCACTTCTCCCCGGAACCGGAGCAATGACTCCGTTGGATCGGCGGGGTTGGGGGAGGAGCCGAGATACGTGAGGTCGATTGCTTCGTCCGTCTTGAGATCGGGGATGAACGGCTGCGCACCGGTTGGCGCAAAGGGCGTGCAGCCTGCCGGGCCGTGCACGCACGGGGTGAGGGTCAGCGTTGCTTCGAAGCTGTCCCCAGGCTGCAGCTCAGGAGGCGAGAACTCCGCGCGGACACCGAGACCAATATCCGCCGCTGGCTTGGGAATAAGCTCTCTGAATTGCCCGAACACCTGACTTTCATTTTCTCGTTGCTCTGTTGAGCGCGAGCCTTCATTTGGCCTTTCTCTTTCGAGGGAAAACGTGAACGGAATACATTCGTCTTTGCACAGGAGCAGGTCGACATCGACTGTGACGTGTCGCGTTTGGTTGTAGTTTGAAACGCGGCTGGCCAGAAGCACACGGTCGCTGTAGCCGTAGCTTGCGAGCGAAGTTCCCGGCGTCGCGAAGCGCAACGGTGTTGGCCACTCGAGCGCCGCAACCTCTGCACCCCCTGCGTCAATCTCGATCTCGGGAGCAAGGCCCGTGTCTCCGGGATTCTTCCAGTAGAGGTGCCAGCCTTCCTCGAGTTCAAACAACACGCCAATGCCCGCAGTGTTGATTTGCGGCGAGTCCTCTTCGGTGTTGATGAGTAAGAAGGCACGAAGATGTGTTGCTTCGTCACCAACTCCGAATGAAGCACCCACCGGCAGTGCCAATTGAGGAGTCGCAGCGTGCCCCGCGCCGCATACGGCCAAGCACACGAGCATTGCGAACATGCTTGTGACGAGTCGGGTGCGTGGCGTGACCGTTGAAATCATGTTGAGAGGATCCTCATAGTCCCGTCCTGTTATCGACACGAGCGGCAATAAATTTACCGGGCTTTCACCCACTTGCCGTCCTTATGCGCATTCACTGCAGATCGGGCGAACTGTTTGGAAAATCGGACGGTTGGGATCCCATGAATGTGATTCGGATCACCGAGTAGAGGATCGAGGTTCCGATTACACAATGCACCGGAACTTGTTGAGTTGTACTCGGCGAGGGTTTGTCGAGCGGGGTCGCTACATGGAGTCACTATGAAGGTTCGTTGCGGAAATCGGATGTGGTACCGCGCAGGCCTCGCCCTCGTCTTTGGTGCTTTTTTCGCATTCGTCGGCAACGCACAGGCAGGAAGCTTTGAACGAGCCAAGCGCATGCACGACCGGCTCGTGGGGGTACCGCCGGACGACTTCACACTCGGCGAGATGGCACAGCTCATCACCGATGGTGACCCTGAGGCCGCAGCAGAGCTCGCGATGCTGGACCCGAACTTCTACAACGTCGTGCTCAAAAATTACGTGACGCCCTGGACCAACGAAGACCAGACGATTTTTGCACCGCTGAACGATTACACCGCGACTGTAATCGGCATCATTCGCGACCGACGTTCGTTTAAGGAAGTGCTGACTGGTGACGTGATCTACGTCGGCCGCACTCAAACGCCCGGCTACTCCTTCAGCAGCAATGCTCACTACGAGGCGCTTGAAGAGAACGGCTCGGACCTTTCGAGTTCAAATGTGCTTGAGGCACGGTTGCAATCGGAACTTTCACCGAACTGGCTGCGCGCGGACGAAGCCGCCGGGGTCATGACGACGCGAGCAGCCGGCAAGGCATTCTTCAAAGACGGCACCAACCGAGCGATGTTCCGCTTCACGATGATGAACCATCTGTGCCGCGACATGGAAGCGCTGCAGGACAACGCCGTACCCAATGATCGTATTCGTCAGGATGTTACGCGAAGCCCGGGCGGCGATAGCCAGATCTTCCTCGACTCCTGTTCGGGATGTCATGCGGGCATGGATCCCCTCGCCGGCGCCTTTGCGTACTTCAACTGGGTTGGTGAAGAAGACACGGGCCGCGTTGAATACACCCGAGGCGATGTGCAGGACAAGTATCTCATCAACGCGAATACCTTCCCCTTTGGTTACGTGACGGTCGATGACCAGTGGCATAACTACTGGCGCTCGGGGTCGAATTCGATCCTCGGCTGGCGCACAGCAGCGACCCAGGGCTTCGGCGCGCAGTCGCTCGGTCAGCAAATCGTCGACAGCGAGGCGTTCTCGCGTTGTCACGTCGAGAAAGTGTTCGAGCAGGTTTGCTTCAGGGCTCCATCGGATCTCGACGACCGAACCGAAGTCGAAAACATTCGACAGGATTTTGAAACCAACGGCTACGACATGATGGACGTGTTTGCGGACACCGCAGCGTATTGCTCGGAGGGTTTGTAATCGTGATGAAGCACATTGCGAGCTCACATCGTCTTCTCAACGCCAGCTGCATGCTTGTCACAATCGCTTTATTGGTTGGTTGCGGCAGCTACGATGGCGGAAAGGAAGAAGAGGCGAGTACCACGACCCTCGGACCGCCTCCGGGGCTGAGTCAATCCGCGCAAGCCGAAGCTTTTGAGGCCACGGTCTATCCCGTCGTGACTCGGTACTGTGGCGACGGTTGCCACGATTCGGGTGCGCGTGGCGCTCCCTTTCTCTTCGCGAGCTCGAGCCTCGGCACGGCCTACCAGGTGATCACCGGCTCAAGCAAGGTCAACCTCAGCAACCCCGCGCAGTCTCGCGTGGTTCGCCGGCCCGCCGCAGATTTTCACCAATGTGGAAGCCAGTGCGTCGCCATCGGCGCCGAAATGCTCACTGCCGTTGAAGCGTGGGCCGCGATCGTCGAAGCCAGTGAAGAGTCGGGTGAACAGCTTCAGGTGGCTTCAATTGAAAGTCGCGAAGTAGCTTTTGTCGACGGCGAAGAGATCGAAAATGACGAGCGATACAGAGGCAACCTGATTGCGTTTTACGGTTTTAAGGAAGGCACCGGCGAAATTGCTCACGATACAAGTGGTGTGTCTCCCGCCATGGATCTCGACATCGTCAACGCGGAGTGGATGGGCGCTTACGGTCTGGTGATGGACGGCTCGCGCTTGCGATCTGATGATGACGATGGTCAGAAGCTCTACGACAAAATTGCCAAACCGGGATATGGAACCGGGCAATACTCGATTGAGATGTGGGTCAACAACGCAAACGTGACGCAAGAGAACGCGCGAATTTTGACGTACGGCCGAAGCAGCGGCGATCGCAATGTCTCCCTGCACCAGCAAGAGTATCAGTACGGCGTGCGGAACCGGTCGATGGCGCCGGGCAGCGAATTGGACGGGCGGATCGAGGTGGCCACGGACCCCGACGACCAAGATGCCCAAGAAACGCTGCAGCACGTCGTCATCACCTACGACTCTCACTACGGCCGCCGAATCTATGTCGACTCGAACTACACCGGCGACATCGACCCCATTGGTGGGGCGAGACTTTGGAACTGGAACCCCGATGCTGAGCTCTACGTCGGCTCGAATCGAAACGGCAGCAACAACTTTTGGCGTGGGCAGATTCGCATGCTCGCGATCTACAAGCAGGCCTTGTCCCAGGACCAGATTCACCGCAACTATCTCGCGGGTGTGGGTAAGCGGGTGGTGCTCTCCTTCGACGTCGGAGACTGGACGGGAACGAATACCAACCTCGAGTTCTCCGTCACCGAACTCGACGGGAGCAGCTACCTCTTCTGCCAACCGACCTTCGTCGGAAGCGATCTCGGCGGCATTCGCGTCAAGAACATTCGCGTGGTTGTGAACCCGGGCGATGGCGTTGAAGCTCCGGCTTCAGGCCAATCGTTCGTCAATGTCGACCAGTCCCTGTCGGGAGAACAAGATCAAGTGTCACGAGGTTGCTCCGTCATACCGAAGGGGAGTAGCCCCCTGACCGACACCTTCTCGGTCGAATTCGAGGAACTGGCTCTGTTTGAAGATCCGATTGACCCGACGGTGCTCAGCTACGAGCCCAGCGCAAGCGCCCTCGCTCTTCCGCCAGAAGCTGGCTTTCGCGATTTTGCCCGCATCAATGCAACGATGGCTGAGTTGACCGGTGTCGATCCGCTGGCCGATCGCGCGATCGATCCGGGCGTGATTGATCCCATTCAGGATATCTACGAAGAAGTGAAGCAGCAGTTGCCTGCGTCATTTGATGTTCGCTCGATCGTTTCGTCCCATCAGGTGGGCCTTACCAAGCTGGCCTTTGAGTACTGCGTCGAACTCGTCGATCTGCCCACCGAGCGAGAAGCGGTGTTCGGCAGTGAGTTCGAGGCGGGAAGCCCATCGTTCTTCGAAAGCGACGTTGCGACCGCCTATGGCAACACGGCCCTTGCCGACCTGATGTCCGAGCGCTTGTCGGGGCGCATGTTGGGCGTGCAACAACTCGACGATCAGCCCTTGCGGGAGGAAGTAACGAGCGACCTCGACGTATTGCGCGACGACCTCGTCACGAATTGCGTTGCTCCTTGTGGTGTCGAGGAAACACTCGCGATCGCCAAGGGCATGTGTACGGCGGTGCTATCCAGCGCACCGATCATGGTTCACTAGGCCGGAGACCGACTGTGAAAAAGACAACTCTCAAGGGGCAGGAAAATGCCCCATTGTTTATCGACGGCCACAAGCGCCCGGTTACACGTCGAGAGTTCCTGGGGCAGGGCTTCATGACTGGAGCCGCAACGGTTTTGGCACCAAGCCTGCTTGGGTTGCTTGGGGGCCGTGAAGCGCAGGCGCAATTTGCTCCCTGTACGTCTCCCATAGGTGGAGCGGGGATGATCCCCTTCATCGGTTTTGATCTAGCAGGCGGCGCCAACATCGCCGGCTCGAACGTTCTGGTCGGCGGCCCACAAGGTCAGCAAGACCTACTTTCCCTAGCCGGCTACTCGAAGCTGGGGCTGCCCGAAGATTTCACTCCCCAGGGTTCGATCACGTCTGTGATTGACAGTGAGTTCGGGCTTTTGTTTCACTCCGACAGCGCAATGCTCGACGGCATTCGTTCGCGCACAAGTGTTGGTACGCGCTCGCGAGTAAACGGCACCGTTTTTTGTTCGCGGTCTCTCAACGACACGGGCAACAACGAACTCAACCCCCTCTACGGCATTGGTCAAGTCGGTGCGAATGGTGGGCTGCTTCAATTGATCGGCTCGCGTGCGTCTGATAGCGGCGGCAACTCCATGGCACCGAGCTCCATGCTCGACCCCACGATGCGTCCCACTCAAGTGCGCCGCGCCGCGGACGCAACTGGCCTCGTCGATGCCGGCCGTATGGCAGAGTTCCTCGACGAGTACGGAGCGGGGCGAGTCGTCCAGGCAGCGGAAGCGATTTCGAATCGCAAGCTCGATCGACTCGACGCTCTTGGCGAGCAAGCGCTTGCGACGTCCTTACTTCGCGCTGCCTATGCGGACAGCTCAGAGCTGGTGCAACTCTACAGCTCCCCCGACGCCCTTGACCCCATGCTTGACCCCATCATCACGGGTCAAGTAGACAGCATTTTTGACGCCGGCGATTTCAATCAAAGCACTTTTGAAAAGACCGCTGCGATTATGAAGCTTGTTATCAATCAACATGTTGGCGCCGGCGTGATTGAGCTCGGGGGCTATGACTATCACGACAGCACTCGCGCTACCGGCGAAGCGCGAGATCGACGTGCAGGCGAAGCGATTGGTGCGTGCCTCGAGTACGCCGCGCGCAGTTGCAACGACCTTGTTCTTTATGTGTATAGCGATGGCTCGGTCGCTTCAGACGGGCAGATCGACAACAACGGCGGAGGCAAAGGGATTTGGAAGGGCGACAACTCCAGCACCGCTGCAGCATTCATGTTGGTTTACAGCAAGGATGAAATTGCTGGGCGTCCACTGATGGTCAACGACCCACTGCAACTCGCAGGTGTGCGGCAACAGATCGGCTTCTTCAGCAACGAAGGCTCCGTCGATGTTGATGCAACCGAGATCAGCAATCGCCCCGCCGCGCTCACCGAAGCGGTGATCCTAAATTACCTAGCTTTGCACGGACTTGACTCACAATTTGAGACCCTTCTGCCGAACTGGACTCTCGGACAGAGCGCACCCAGAGACAACCTGATTGCGTTCGAACCCCTGCGGACTCCGTGACCTGATCACTACGACTCGGCCCCGCGAAGAACCCCCCAACGCGAAGTAGCAGGGCCCTTGGCCGCATCCTCGCTGGAGACTTTAAAAGATGGATGCGGAACAAGGTGGCGGGGCGCCCGCGTGGCTCTTCTCTTTCGTAGACCTCGCCTTTCTGATGCTGATCGCCATGACCCAACTCGCTGGAGACGTCGGCGCTGAGCCGCCTGATCTGGGCGAAATCGTCGTTCCACGAATTGGCGAAGATGGTGCGCCTGCAGACCTGACAGCGGATGCAGGCAAAGGCTGGCAACTGCGCATCTATCCGAAGTCTGCACCCGACGCAGCGCAAACGGGTGCCTTTGCGCTGATGCGCGCGGGGACTGCACCTGAGGAAGTTGTGCGCGGAGATATTGCTTCGATTCGCGATCACGTAGCAACACTGCTTAAGGACGGGGAGAACAAGCCCTTGCTTGCGCCCCACGAAGACTCTCGAAGCCAGGATCTGCTCGACGCCGTGGCTCTGCTCGAAGAGCATTGGCCCGGACGCCGACGTGCGTTGGTGGCGCGGATCTCGGAGTTCTAAGTGCCCGACTGGCAGATCCGCAAACGTTACGGTCACGGCGCCGCGCGCGTCGTCTTATGTCCCGAGCCCTATCGGGAGTCAGAGGTTGAGCCCTCGTTTATTGCCGGCTGTCGCGAGGCAGGCCCCGACTTTCTCGGCAGCATGAAGGCCTTCGTTGTCTTTGGCCTTGTGTTGGTCGCCACGCTCGCGGTGACCGCGCTGCGCGATCGCGTCGACTTCTCCCATACCCAGATCGCGATGTGGCAGGACCCAAAGCCATCCGCTGTGGCCCCGCCTCCCGTGATTGCAAAAGCACCCGTGCCCGTGGTGGTGAAGAAGCCCGAGCCTGTCGTCAAAAAGGCTGTCGAAGAGAAAGTCGCAAAGGCAAAGCCCGCACCAAAGCCAAAGCTCGCGCCGCCGCCGCAGAAGATCGCAAAGAAGGCGACACCGCCTCCGGCACCCAAGGTGGCTCCTAAACCAGTTCCCAAGGCCCGCCGAGTCCCGAAGATCGAGATGGCTGCTCTAAGCGCCCCCAAGCTCGCCGAGGTTGCACCCAAGTCGCGATCTCGTATTGAGGCGACGAGCCCCGAACGCCGCAAGGCGCTCGCGCTACCGGCGTCTGGCATGAGCGCGTTGGCGTCCCAACCCGTTGCGACCAAGCGCGCGCGTTCCGGACGCGTTGCAGCCACGTCGGGTGCAGCGAGGAAAGCAAAAGCCGCTCCGGTCTTGGCTGCGGTTGCTGCGCAGACGCTCGCCCCGGAAGCGTCGGCGCCCCGTAGATCGCGCGCCGCTTTGCCGGCGTTTACTTCCGTCCGATCGGGCGGCGGTTCAAGTCGTTCGATCGTTCAGGTCGCGGCTGCGAGCGCCCCCACGCTTGCGCAACATACGCCGAGTCAGGCCAGAAGTCAGCGCGTGACGGCCGCGCCCGCTGCCCCAAAGCGGCGTGGTGCAGCTTCGCTCGCGATGGCGCCCGCAGCGCTTGCGCCTCGAGGGTCGCCGGCGAACACACTTCAAATGGCCTCGACCTCGCGTCGGTCGGCTGCATCAGACGCTGCCCCGGTACGCCCTCGGGGTTCCGAGAGCCAGATGTCACTGCGAGGTGTATCTCTCGGCTCATTGGCCAGTTGTATGAGCGATCGCGAAGAGGATCTCCTCAAGCAACGTGTATTGACGGCCGTAAGGAACCGAGAAGCCTGCGTTAGTTCGGCGGGCACCTATCGATTTGTCGAGACCAAGAACCTGAACGCTTTTTCCATGTGGATTGAACGTTCGCAGGGACGCAAGCAGTCCGACCGATGTACTGAATTGACCCACGCCTTGGCGTGCTTGGAGTAATTGGACATGGGGAGTCAAACCATGCGCGCACTCGTGTTAGTGGCTGTGATGAACGCAGGGCTTGCAACGTCAAGCCACGCCGCAGATTCATCACTCTGGGCCGACTATCTCGACTTCGCCTACATCTATTCTTCCGCTGACGCGGCAACGCTATCGCAGCGTTTTGATGACTACGGAAGCGAAGCCGGCGTCAGCCTCGATGACTACATTATCGAGAAGTTCGAGATTCCATCCGGGGAGCCCCTGGACGAAGTCGCGATTCGCCGACAGGCGATTGCATACCTCTTGAAATATTTGACGACTCGCGACGTTGACGCGCTCGAGAAGAGTGTTGATGCAATCGAGACGTTCAAGGGCCAAATCGGCCGCCATGAAAACCTCTACTGGTATCGCTACATCATGGCCCATCGCGCTCTCGAAGCGGGCAACCCCGACGCCTTCGTGCGCAACATCATGGACATGTGGCTCGATGTTGTGTCGCCGCTGGAAAGTTCCTACGAGTCGCTTTCGGCCTTGTCTCTCAGCCAGTCGCCCAACTCGGGCTTTGTCTCGGCGCTGCCCTACCTCTACGAAAACATCGCGCGCTTGATCATGATCCGCAGCCAGGAGCGAGGGATGAGTCGCGACCTCGACCCCTTGGCGGCGGTCGTGCGTTTGCTCCACGACGGACGCGTCGGTGGGCATCCCGACGTGATCCCGCTTGATGCGTCATCAAGGCCCTACCTGAACCGCATCGTCGACCGTCTTGACGGTGCCGAGTCAGACGGCGGTAGCTTGACCTTTACGCTGGCTCTTTTCGAAGCCGCGCGACATCACGAAGCCGCGCGAGGCTTGTTGGCGAGTCGAGGCCTCAACAGCGACACCGTAAAGGCCATGGGCATCGCGAGTGGCGCGTACGAAACTGCTTTGAATCGCGCCGAGACTCCACAGGGCGAGGCGGCGGTCTTTACGCGCGTGCTGCGACAGATTGGCGAAATCTACGCTGCCAAGCAGCGTTTGCAGGTCGATCCATACGTTGAGAGTCCGTTTACGATCGACGAGGCGATGGACGTCTATCGCACGCTCTATTCGGCGCGCAACGACGAAGCCTGGCTCGAACTCGGTTTTCGCATGACGGGCCACAAAGCTTATGTACAGGCGCAGCATCGATTGTGGGAAGAGATCCAAGAGGCAAGCCTGAACGCCGCCGACTACTACCTCGCTCGAAGTCAAACCGAGCCGGGTGCAAGAGACGACCACGTCCGCAGCGCCGCTCGCATCTACGCAAGCTATCTCTCGTTCTTCGACGAGTTCGCCGTACAGGAAGGCATGGCCCTGGTTCCAAACTCGGCCTACTTCGCCGCATACGAAGCTGCCAAAGGCTACGGCGATGCGTTCCTCTCGTTTTCCTCGGGCAATATCACGAGCGCCGAAATCGAGATGGTGACCGCGCGCTACGGGCAGGCGCTAAGGACCTACCCATTTGACCGCAAGGTGTGGAGCTCGCTTGCTTCCGCACTCGAGAGACAAGGACGCTCGAACGAATACCTTGGCCGGGCGCGACCGGTTGCCGATTCGGTCGTGCGTTCGCGGTACGTTGCGAATTGGATCGACAACAGTGAGAGCAACTCCGACGAGATCGCGGCCATCCGGCTTGCACTGATAGATGACCTCGTGATCATGTATCTCGGTTTCGCTGAAGCGTCGAGTCTCGATGAACTGCGCGACGGCTTGCGCGAGCTCGTAGGCAAGCGCGACGAGCTGGCGGCGAAGATCCAAACCTTGAATTCGCGCCGCGCCGCTGTTGAGGCAACCATCGAAGCGCATTCGACGTCCCCGGCCAAAGTCGATCCCAACGCACCGGCTCGACGCGAGCTGCAAATGGAAAAGTCGACCTTGGTGCAGCGCGTGACCGAGTTGCACCGGTTGGTCGCAAAGCTCAACAAACAGATCGAAGGCCGCAATGCCGCGATCCCGCTCTATGGCGCGATATTCGAGAGCGACAATTTGATCCCGGCTCTGCGTAGCCAGCGGGAACATCCAGTTCACACACTTCTTCGCCGCAAGTTCTACGAGCAGGGGGAATAACCCAATGCAACTGACGAAATGGGTACCAAGCCGCGCTGCCATCCTTCTCACTACAGCGAGCCTGCTCGGTGCTTTGTCTGTTGGATGCGCGGCACTCCCGGAGCAGGACACGCGTGCAGCGGTAATCCTCGACGAAGGGCCGCTCGGCGGTGCCGCTCTCGACCAACGCAAACACGATCTGGATCGCGCATACCGCGACATGGTCCACATCCATCGCACGATGCAGAGCTTGATCGATCGCAAGGACGGACGCGCGCTTTCTGAGCTCGACCGATTCGTCGACCGTTACATGGCCGTGCACCTGGCACCGCTGCTGCGCAGCGAGTGGCAGAGCAGTCACCCCGAGTTGATGGCGAAAGACGCGAGCCTGCGCTTTCTCGAAGCCGAGGTGTTGATCCAAATGCGTTATCCGAGTCGCGTACAAATGGTGCGCGACGAAATCGAGCTTCGGTATCGAGGCCAGAATGAATTATTGATCGAGTACCCCATTGGTAAGCAGGGGACTCTCGAGCGGGGCCTGGAGATCTTGGCCACGCGAAAGTGGAAGGGGTAGGACGTGCCGGAGTCTGTTGGGTCTGCATTCCCAGACCAGTGGGTCATGATGATGTTGACGGTGTTGGCCGTTGGAGCGGTGTGGGTTCCATTCATACGCGGTCTACGGGTATGCATGCAGGCGTGGAAAGCGACGGAACGTTTGACCGCCGCTGAACTCACCAAGAAGAGCTCGCAAGCAAAGGTCGAAGGCGGGACCGAGCCGATTTCGGTGTTGATGATGCGTGTGCTTCGCAAATCGATGCGCCAAAACGATGGCGGCGATCAGTATCCCAGTGATTTCGTGTTTGACGCCTCTCGCCAATACGCGAGCAACGAGTACACGTCGAACTATTCGAGTTTGATCTCGATGTACGCGAGTCTGTTGCCGCCGATCGGGTTCGTCGGGACAACCGGCGGCATGCTGATTCTGTTTCTTTCAATGCACATGGCCGACAGCACGCTTGAACTTGGAGCATTGGCGGTGGCGCTCATCTCGAGTGTCTTTGCATTGGTCGCTTACTCGGTGCTGGAAGGCGTCAAAGTGCGCCTCTATCGACGCCTGCTGGTTTGTCTTTCCGACGTCCAGCAGTTGTTTGAGCAGGCCGAAGAGAAGCGCTTGAGCTCGACACAGAGCTAGTCGAGTCCGAGCCTGCTGCGATCACCATCACACTCACCACCCCAAATGGGTGGATTTCGATATTGCCGGACCGATTCGTTGCACTCTACTATGCAAGCAGTCAAGCATGCAGTGGAGGGCGAGGAGTGACGTTCGTGCAAGATGCTCAGTGCGTTAGCCGAAGGCGCATGGCCGGCGATTCGAGAGGGTGCCGGTTTGCCTTGGGAAGGGTGCGGTAGCCGTTAATGCATCACGCAATCGTTACGTTCGTAGTCGCGCTCGCGGCCGGTGTGCTGGGGCAGTCAGTCGCCAAGCACCTGCGTATTCCCGGCATTGTCGTCTTGTTGGGTCTTGGCGTTGGTCTTGGCCCGGACGGCGTTGGCTGGGTGTTGCCCGAAACCCTTGGCGAGGGCCTGTTTGACATTGTCGAACTCGCAGTCGCGATCATCTTGTTCGAAGGCGGACTCTCCCTTGAGTTGTCACGCCTCATTCGCTCGCAGACTGTGATTCGGCGACTCGTTACATGGGGGCCGTTGATCACGGGGCTGGGAGCCGGACTTGCGGCACACGAGCTGCTCGATTGGTCTTGGTTGCTGTCGAGCCTCTTTGCGAGTCTTGTGACCGTTACCGGGCCGACGGTCGTGGGCCCCATTGTGAGCGAGCTGCGCTTGCGTCCCCGGGTTGCAACGGTGCTGGAAGCCGAAGGCGTATTGATTGACCCGGTTGGCGCGATCCTCGCCGTACTGGTGCTCGAGGTCGCACTCACGCCCAGCACGGACACCTTGGCAA